>JAQGMY010000345.1 GCA_028292105.1 Ramlibacter sp. | reverse complement strand
TCCTCGATCGCCAGCGGCACCCGGGTCGGCTCGGGGGTGGCTTCGGGCACCGGCTCGGTGGCGCCGGTTTCGGGCATACGGGTCATGTCGTCCTCAGGCCAGCAGGCCGCGCGCGGCGGCTGCGATGTCGGGCGCGGTCACGCGCGACTGTGCTTCCAGCACGGGGGCATAGCCCACCGGGATGCGGGGCGCGCCCAGCCGGCGCACCTTGCAGCCGACCGTCTCGGCCACCGTCGCGGCGATCTCGGCGCCGAAGCCGGCGACCTGCACCGCCTCGTGCACCACGAGCAGGTGGCGCGTGCGGGCACAGGAGGCCAGCACCGCGGCGCGGTCCCACGGCCAGATGCTGCGCAGGTCGATCAGCTCGGCGCTGACGCCTTGCTGGGCGAGCGCGTCGCAGGCCTGCTCGCAGGCTTGCACCTGCTTGCTCCAACTGACGATGGTGAGGTCGCGGCCCGGTCGCACGACCCGCGCCTCGCCCAGCTTGACCTGCTGCGCCGGATCGACTTCGCCGCTGACGCCCCAGAGCGTCTTGTGCTCCATGTAGACCACCGGGTCGCCGCTGGCGAGCGCGGCCCGCAGCATCGAGTAGTTGTCCTGCGGCGTGCCCGGCGCCACCACCACCACCCCGGGCAGGTGGGCGAACCAGCTCTCCAGCGACTGCGAATGCTGCGCCGCCGACGAGTCCCAGATGCCGATCGGCATGCGCACCACCATGGGCACCCTGCCCTGGCCGCCGAACATGAAACGGTTCTTGGCGGCCTGGTTGACCATCTCGTCCATGCCGCAGAGTGCGAAGTCGACCACGCGCATCTCCACGACCGGGCGCAGTCCGGCCAGCGCCATGCCGACGCCGGCGCCGAGGATCGCCGCCTCGCTGATCGGCGTGTCGATCACGCGATCGGTGCCGAAGCGTGCCTGCAGGCCCTTGTACTGGCCGAAGATGCCGCCGCGGCCGACGTCCTCGCCGAGCACCACCACGTCGCGGTCGGCTTCCATCTCGTGGGCCACGGCCAGCACGGCCGCCTCGGCATAAGTCATCAGCGCCATGTGCCGGCTCCCGTCGTCTGCACGTCTTCGAAGGCCGCTTGCGGCTCGGGCCAGGGTGCGGCGTCGGCGGCGGCAACCGCGGCCGCGACTTCCTGCTGCGCTTCCCGCTCGATGGCATCCAGCACCTGGGGGTCGCTGCCCGGCCGCGACAGGTACTGCTGGCGCGCGCGCACGATCGGGTCGGTGGCCAGCGCGGCCTGCAACTCCTGCGGGTCGCGGTAAGCCGCCGGGTCGACCGAGACGTGGCCCTTCACGCGGTACGTGATGGCATGCAGCAGGCGCGGCCCGCGGCCGGCGCGCACCTCCGCCACCAGCGCGCCCGCCGCTTCCCAGACCGCCAGCACGTCGTTGCCGTCCACCTGCACGGAGGGAATGCCGAAGCTGTCCGCCCGGGCCGCGGCGCCCGCCCCGGCGATCATCGGACCGCTCGCGGTGGTCGCGCTCCAGCGGTTGTCCTCGCAGACGAACAGCACCGGCAGGCGGTAGACCTGGGCCCAGTTCAGCGCTTCGAGAAAGGGTCCGCGGTTGATGGCGCCATCGCCGAAGAAGCAGGCGGTGATCGCATCGCGGCCCTGCAGCTTCTGCGCGTGGGCGGCGCCGACGGCGATCGGCATCCCGGCGGCGACGACGCCGTTGGCGCCCAGCATGCCGACCGAGAAATCGGCGATGTGCATCGAGCCGCCCTTGCCGCCATTGAAGCCGGTGGCCTTGCCGAACAGCTCGCCCATCATGCGTTGCAGGTCGGCGCCCTTGGCCAGCGTGTGGCCGTGGCCGCGGTGGGTGGAGGTCAGGTAGTCCTCGCGCTTGAGGTGGGCGCAGACGCCCGCCGCAACCGCTTCCTGGCCGGTTGACAGGTGCAAGGGCCCGCGCACCTGCGCCGTGCCGTCGGCGGACTTGCCGTAGGCGCTGACCCCTCCCTGGCTGGCGACCTCGGCGGCGTTTTCGAAAGCCCTGATGCGAACCATGGTGCGGAACAGGTCCGCCACGGCGCTGGTGGCTATGCTCACAATGTCCCCAATGTTCTTGTCGATCTCGCCGGCATTGTATTGGCCCGGCAGAGCTCGCCCTCTCCAGCAAAACCCGCTCGACCTTCCACCCTCCACGGAGTGATCCACATGCGCCACGTCCCTCTCGGCCGCACCGGGCTGTTCGTCTCCGAGCTCTGCCTCGGCACCATGACCTTCGGCGGCAGCGAAGGCATGTGGGGCAAGATCGGCACGCTGCAGCAGCAGGACGCCGAGCGGCTGGTCGGCCAGGCGCTGGACGCCGGCATCAACTTCATCGACACCGCCGACGTCTATGCCGGCGGCCTGTCCGAGCAGATCACCGGCCAGGCGCTGCGTAACCTGAAGGTGGCGCGCGACAACGTGGTGGTCGCCACCAAGGTCTTCGGCGAAACCGGCCCCGGCTCCAACATGCGCGGCGCCACGCGCGGCCACATCCTGGACGGCGTCAAGGCGAGCCTCAAGCGCCTGCAGCTGGACCACGTCGACCTCTACCAGATCCACGGCTTCGACCCGGCCACGCCGATCGAGGAAACGGTGCGCGCGCTCGACCAGCTGGTGCGGCACGGGCATGTGCGCTACGTCGGCGTGTCGAACTGGGCGGCCTGGCAGATCGTCAAGGCCCTCGGCATTGCCGAGCGGCTGGGGCTGGCGCGGTTCGAGTCGCTGCAGGCCTACTACACCGTCGCCGGCCGCGACCTCGAACGCGAGCTGATCCCGATGCTGCAGAGCGAAGGGCTGGGCCTGATGGTCTGGAGCCCGCTGGCCGGTGGCCTCCTGAGCGGCAAGTACGGACGCGAGCAGCAGGGCGAGGCCGGCAGCCGCCGCACCCAGTTCGACTTTCCGCCGGTGGACAAGGACCGCGCCTGGGATGCGGTGGACGTGATGCGCGGCATCGCCGAAGCACGCGGCGCCAGCGTTGCGCAGGTGGCGCTGGCCTGGCTGCTGCACCAGCCGCAAGTCACCAGCGTAATCGTGGGCGCGAAACGGCCCGAGCAGCTGGCCGACAACATCAAGGCGACGCAAGTGCAGCTGTCGACGGAGGACCTGCAGAAGATCGATGCCGTGACGAAGCTGCCGGCCGAGTACCCGGGCTGGATGCTGGAGCGCCAGGGCGACGCGCGACGCAAGCAACTGGCCGACGCGCGCCGCTAGGAGCCTGCCGGCCACGCCGCCCGAGAATGGCGCAAAAGAGCTACTCCAGTCAGCGACTTCGCTATCTGGTGGATACTGAAAATCGCACGGCACGCTCTTTTTATGATTCCACGGATTCATGCGCCCTACCTGCTGGCTCTGTTCGGCGTCTCCGTGTATGAGGTCAATGGGGGCCGGTACTTGGACCGACTCTGGGCTCAGGATCTAAAGCTGCACGCCGAATACATTCCTGATCTGACGCTCTTCTGTTATTCGGAGAGGCCAGCCGAAATCACGGCTCGTAAAGATGATCTCGTCAGAATCGATGACTGCCCGCTTCTGAGCAAGATCATTTACGTTTGTGTGCCGAAGCCACGGAACCTGGCTCATGCGTTGTGGATGTTGCCGAGGACTACCAAAACGCTGTGGAACTGCACCAAAGGCGCTGGCATAGTGCACGGCGCGGTCGCCGGGTGGCCGATTCCGGTCGCCTGGTTCTTGCTGCCGATGCAGATCGCGCGCGGATTCTTTTCATTGATCCTTGTGGAATCGGCTCCTTGGCGGTCTCTGGGAGCCAAACGGTCCATCCCACGTAGATTTTGGAGAGCAATCACCGAAAAGCTCAACGTGCTATGTGTTCGCGCTGCGCATCTACCCATCTTCACCCACGAAGGCTACCGCCGCTCGATGTTGTCCAAGGAGGACCATCGCGGGATCGTGATCCCCGCTGCCTGGATCAATGAAAAAGACATCTTGGATGACGGCTCGGTGGACAAGCTTGCCCAGGAGCGGATGCGGAGGCCGAATCTCCGTCTTGTTTACGCCGGCAGGCTAACCACTGAAAAAGGCATTGACTGGCTGGTACAGGCACTTAAAAACCAGCGGCACATCGGACAACCAGTAGATTTGGATGTGTTCGGCGCAGGACCTTTGGAAGAATCGGTGAGGGCTGCGATGGTAGAGCGGCCTGACTTGCGTATCCGCTTCTTGGGAACACTGGCCTATGGAGAGGATTTTTTCGCCGTTCTCAGGGGCTACGATGCACTGGTGCTGCCAACGCTGACCGACGAGCAGCCGCGGATTCTCTTTGATGCGTATTCACAAGGATTACCCGTCATCGCTTCTGCGACAGAGGGTGTAGCCGATTTCCTGGTGGATGAACGGCATGGCATCCGGTTCAAGGTCGGCGACCAAGCTGATTTCACAATGGCGCTGGATCGGTTCCAAAGACTTCGTCCGAGTTGGGGCGAGCTTGCCAGGAATTGTGTCGATTCGGCCAAACGGATGACGCATCAAGAGATGCACAGGCTTCGGGTCGAAGTTCTCAACAAATCATTTTCGCAGCACACCTCCCGGAATCGGTCAGTGCAAGCCGATGCGGGATCCGACAGCCTGTAAAAACTGGCCAGTGCGCTAGCTTGCGCGAACGATCGCGAGCTGCCCGGGCAGGCAGTACGAAGCCAGGTCGTAGGTCTGCTGCATCGCCCGGCGCCCGGCGCGGCCGAGATGGCTGAAGGCCTGCGGGTCCCGCAGCACATCGACCACTTCGTCGGCCAGCGCCTGCACGTCGAAGAAGTCAACGAGCCGCCCGGTGACGTCATGCGTGACGACCTCCTCGACCGGGCCGGTGCGGCTGGCCACCACCGTGCAGCCGGCGCTGAGCGCTTCCATGCAGCTCCAGGACAGCACGAACGGGTAGGTCAGGTACACGTGGCAGGCGGACACCTGCAGCACGCGCAGGTAGTCGGCATAAGGGATGCCCCCCAGGAAGTGGACGCGGTCCATCGGCAGGCGGCCGCCCACCTCGCGCAGCAAGGCCTCGCGCCAGGTGCCGCCGCCGGGTGGCGGTGCGCCATAGCTGACCGCGTCGCGGCCGACGATCACGCAATGCGCCTTGGGCCGCCGCGCCAGGATGTCGGGCAAGGCCCGCATGAAGGTGTGGAAGCCGCGGTAAGGCTCGAGGTTGCGGTTGACGAAGGTGATCACCTCGTCGCCATGGACCAGGCGCACGCCGGCCCGTTGCAGCTGGATGAAGGCGGCGGCGTCCGGTACCGCTGCGTCGGTGTCGATGCCGTCGAACATCACTTGCGTGCGGGCCTGGTACTGCGCCGGCAGCCGGCCGCGCTGCCACTGGGTGGGCGCGTAGATCGTGTCGGCGGCGGCGAACGCGTGCAGGTGCACGGTGTTCTTCAGCCGCAGCCGCGCCCGCTGGCCCACGCTGTCCACCGCGAACTCCGGATCGAAGCCGTAGTCGGCGCCCTCGGCGCCATAGAAGAACTCGGCGTAGATCACCAGCCGGGCGAGCGGCCACACGTCCTTGCAGAACAGGGCCTCGCCCCAGCCAGGGTGGGCCACGATCACGTCCGGGCTGAAGCCCTGCTGCTTCAGGCGGTCCATCGCGCTGGCGCAGGCAGCACCGCGGGCGACCTTCGTCTCGAAGTCGCGCGCGACCTCGATGTCCGACCCGCGCGGCAAGGCCGTCGGCGCGTAACGCAGGAAGCGCACGCCCTCGATGGCCCTGCCCTCGATCGCCAGCGCCACGACCTCGTGACCGGCGGCGGCCAGCGCGCGCGCGACGTGGACGAATTGCGCCGGGAAGTTCTGGTGGATGAAAAGGAATTTCTGCATGGCGCCGCGGAGTCGAAGCGGGACCATCCTAACGTCGCTGCTGCTGAAGTACCAGCCTGCGCAAACGCCCCGGCGTGCTAGGCGTTGGCGCGCCGCTGCTCGTGGCGGCGCGCGCTCTTGGCCAGGTACATGGCGGCGTCGGCCTCCTCGATCAGCTCCAGCAGGTTGCGCCCGGAGCTGGACGTCGCCCAGCCGATGCTGCAGCCGACGCCGCTGCCGAGGGCGGAAACCCCTGCGCTGATGCGCTCGCAAGCACGGGTGGCCAGGTCGTTGAGGTTCTGCCGCGGCGCAGCGAAGCAGACCACGAACTCGTCGCCGCCGGTGCGCCCCACCGCGTCGGGGGAGCGAACGCATTGGCGCAGTGTCGCGGCGACATCGCGCAGGATCTGGTCGCCGGCCTTGTGCCCGAGCGTGTCGTTCACGGCCTTGAAGCCGTCGAGGTCGATGTACAGCACGGCGACGCCGCAGTCTTCGGTGGCGCGCGCGACGTCGACCTGCGCCTGCGCCCGCTGCAGGAACAGCTCCCGACCGGGCAAGCCCGTGAGCGAATCGTGCTTGGCGAGTTCCAGCTCACGGGCGGTTCGCCCTGCCTTGGCCCGGGCGCTGGCCAGGGCACCGCCGATTTCGTGGAACTCCGAAATGACGCTGCTGGGCGCCTCGCCATCGAGGTCCCCGAAGTCGGTCACGACGTCATCGATCTCCGCGCGCAGGCGCCGCGCCACGAAATGCAGCAGCACGAGGCCGACGCAAAGCGAGAGCGCGCCACCGAGCAGGAAACGGCGTCCGATCGTCGCCTCGCGCTGCGCGACATCCCCGCCCGTGCGGGCCACTGCCACCGACCATCCACCCTCCACCTCCGCAGCCGCGGGCCACGCGCGAAGGCGGGCCAGATCGACCCGCTGCCCCGTTCCCCCGTCTGCGGCGCGCAGGAGCGGCAGGTCCTGGATGCTGTCCGGATCGGGAGGGCCGGCCGCGACCACATGGCCGTCCTGGTCGATCAGGTAGGCATGGAACAGCCCGTCCGCGGCGGCATCGGCCGCCAGCAGCTGCGTCACCGAAATCTTGCCCGTGATCGTTGCGCCGGAGCCCGGGCCCGGGTTGGGGCGGCGCACCGACAGGAATGCGATTTCCTGTCCGCCCTGTTGCTGGAAGGTGGACAGCGCGAACTGCGGGCCGGGATGCCCTGGGGCGGCCAGGGCGGCGGCGGAACCCGCAGGCGCCTGATCGACCAGGCCCAACAGCCCGCGCGCCAGCTGGCGATCCGCCACCCCCAGCTGGCCGCCCTTCAACTCGGCGATCCGGTCGATGAAAACGAGTTGCGATGCGATCAGCTGGATGCGCAGCATGACGGTGCGCGCGGCATGGGCAGCCTCGCGCCTTTGCGTCGCTTCAGCCTCGGCGCGCAGCGCACCCACGTCGCTCCGGTAGCTGGCGTACAGGAACACGCACAGCGGCATGGTGGCCATGGCGCCCAGCAGCACGATCCATGTCGCGATGCCGAGGCGCAGCCTGAGAGACTGGATCTGTTTCGCCACCCGCAGCCCTGTTCCTTGGATCCGCGGCAGACGCGGCGGCCTTGAATGTAGACGAGAGTGGGCGCCAATGTAAACGGGCCGTGCAGAACCCCGGCTGTTGAGCTGTGGCCGCGGAGCTCAGGTCAGCAAGGCGGCGAGGAATTGCGGATGCAGTGCCCAGCCGACCAGCCCGGCCACCCCCAGCACGACGCCGAACAGCGCCGGCACCAGCGCCAGCCCGAACAGCCACCACGCCTGGGTGAGGGCCGCGATGGCAAGCAGGGCTATCGCGATCGAGATGGCGGCATCCGACAGGTCGAACTGATCGTCCCGCAGGTTCAGCGCGTCGTAGGTTTGCTGGTCCTGCTCCGCCTGCTTGCGCAACTCTTCCTTCTTCAGCGCCTGGTCCGCCGCCAGCTTCTCGTAGCGCGCTATCGCCTCGTCCCACTCGGCGGTCTTGCCGTCCGCGCGGCCGCCCGCCTGCAAGCGCAACTGCACCACGGTGGAACGGGCGATTTCTTCGCGCAGGTTGCGCGCCTGGTAGAAGTTCCAGTGGTCGATCTTGTCGGACTGTGCCTGCTGCATGGCCTGCACGATGTTGTCGTCCTTGACCTTGCACAAGCCCATCACCGTGCTCAGGAGCGCCACCGAGATGGCGACGCACGCATTCAGGCGGGAGGAACGCTCCGGCACGCTATCGAGGGGGTTGGTGTCCATGGGGCGCGATTGTGCAACCCCCGGCTGCCGTCAACGGCCGCGCTTGCTCGCGTGGAGCGGGCGGCGGGAATCGAACCCGCATCTTGAGCTTGGGAAGCTCAGGTCCTGCCATTGAACGACGCCCGCGAACCTGCGTCGGATTCTAACGGGATTGGCCACCGGGCCCCGTAGACGGCAGTCACCGCGACTCGAGGCGTGCTGGCTTGCGCACGACACTTCCCGCGTCTGCCCGCCCGCAGACGCGGCCGCGCCGCAGCCTTATGCGGTCACACCCTCGGTGCTCAAGAACTGGAGCGCTTCGTTCTCGATGTCGTAGTCGTACAGTGATCGGCGCAGCAGCGCGGAGTTGGCGATCTCCCGGTCCCGTTGCGCGAGGTCCGCGTACTTGGAGTCGTAGCGCAGCCCGTTCTTGCGGGCTTCGGCCTGCACCATGGAAGTCCGCGGTTGCCGCAGCTCCTGGTACCTCTTGAGCGCCTGTTCCACCGAGAACGAAGCCTCTTGCGCGCAGGCCTGCAAGATCACTGCCAGGGCCGTGCCGTCTTCGATGGCCTGGTTGGCGCCCTGGCCCAGGTGCGGGAGCATCGGATGGGCGGCGTCGCCGAGCAATGCCAGCCGTCCGTTCACCCAGTTGCCAAGCGGCTTGCGGTCGTAGAGGCCCCACCAGAAGCAGGTCTCGACCTTCTCCAGCAGACAGGTCACGCGCGGGTCCCAGCCGGCGAACGACGCGGCGAGCTCGTCGCGGTCGCCGACGGCGGACCACGACTCTGCTGTCTGGCTGGTGGTCGGCACGAAACCGACATAGTTCAACAACTCCCCGCCACGCACGGGGAACACCATGAAGTGCTTGCCGTCCCCCATCCAGACCTGGTGCGCCTCGCCCCGCCATTCGGGCAGCTTGTCGGCCGGAAGCAGCCCACGGTAGGCCCGGCACCCCGCGTACTCGGGCGCCGAGGGTTCCACCACGTATTTCTGCAGGACCGAGTTGATGCCGTCGGCCGCGATCACCACATCCGCGTGCGCCACGTTGCCGTTCTCGAAGGCAAGATGGGCGCTCGCCTCGTCCTGGCTGAAGCCGACGCAGCGGTGGCCGGTATGGATGGCGCTCGCGGGAAGCGCATCGGCCAGCACCTTCAGGATATCGGCGCGGTGCATGCCGTACATGCCGTTCCAGCCGCTGGAGTCGGTGGTCAGGATCTTGCCGACGACGGAACCGTCCATGCGGTAGTACTCCGATCCGGCGCCGACCTTGGCACCGACGCGCGCCAGCGCATCGCCCAGGCCCACGCGCTCCATCTGCCGCAGGCTGTTGGGATAGATGAAGACACCGGCCCCGACCTCGCGCAGCTCGCCCGACTGCTCATACACGGCGACGCTGATGCCCCGGTGGGACAGGGCCACGGCTGCGGCCAGGCCGCCCATGCCTCCGCCCACGATGGCTACATGAATACGCTTTGACACCACGGCTTCATCCTTCATTTTGCGTTCTTGCCCTTGGGGCCGAGTAGCTCGCTCACGGCCCGGAACTCGCTGGAGATTTCTTCGGACAGCGCACGGCTCGAACCCCACTGCTGCACGATCCCGGCGGGCAGCAGCTGGGCCGAGATGCCCGCGTTGCGGGTGACTTCTTCCAGCGCCGGGACGATCCTGTCCACCACCGCCTTGGGCACGCCGGCCGGCATGAAGAAGGCGAACCACACGCCCAGGATGTCGGCCTTGTAGCCCAGCTGGCGCAAAGTCGGCACGTCGGGGAATTCGGGGAACGGCGAGGAGATCGCCAATGCGCGCAGGTTGCCGCTGCGGATATGCGTGCTCACCGCGCCCAATGCCAGGATCACGCCCTCGATGTGGCCGCCGAGGAGGTCGGTGATGGCGGGCGCCGCGCCCTTGTAGTTGACGGAACTCAGCGCGGCACCGGTAGCCGAGTTGATCAACTGCGTGCTGATCTCACCCACGGAGCCGGGGCCGGCATTGCCGACACGGATGCCGTTGGGAGCCTTGGGTGCGTACGCGATCATCTCCTTCAAGGTCTTGAAAGGCGCATCCTTGCGCACCACCAGCACGGACGGGCTGCGGGTGGTCAACCCCAGCGGGGTCAGGTCCTGCAGCGGATCGTAGTTGGCGGCCTCCGGCTCGAGGACGCGCCGAATCGTCAGCGGGCTGTTTTGCGCATAGAGCAGCGTGTAGCCGTCCTTCGGGGCACGGATGACGGACTGCGTGCCCAGCGAGCCGCCGGCGCCTGGCCGGTTGGTGACCGTGACGGTCGTGTCGAGCAGGCGCGCAAGCTCCTGGCCCATCAGGCGGGCCGCGCGGTCGGCCGCGTCGCCTGCGGCCAGCGGCGTCACCAGGTTGATCGGCATGCGTGGATAGTCGTTCGCACGCGCCACGAAGGGGACCGCCGAAAGCGATGCGTACCCCAGGATGTCTCGTCTCTTGATCATGTGTCAGCGCCTTGAAAGTTGCGGAAGGTCGGCACCAGGCCGCGCCTGCCCGATGCGCGCTCCGAAAACAAGCAGGTCGCATCAAGGATGCCGCTCATTCTGGCGAGCGTGCAGGTCCCGGAGAACTGTTTTTGCGCATTGCGCAGATAATGGCCCGATGACCGACCAAGGCCGATCGCACCCGCGTGACTTCGTGGCGTCGCTCGAGAAGGGGTTGAAGGTGCTGCTCTGTTTCGAGCGCAAGCACTCCAGGCTCAACCTGTCCGAAGTGGCGCGCCTCACGGGCTACACACCGGCCACGGCGCGCAGATTGCTGATGACGCTGCAGGAGCTCGACTACCTTCACAGCGATGGCAAGCGGTTCTGGGTGGCGCCTCGCACCTTGCTGCTGGCCCGGCCCTACCTCATCTCGAGGCCGGCGCCGCAGCTGGCGCAGCCCGTGCTCGACAAACTGGCCGACCGTACGCGGCAATCCGCATCTCTAGGGTTGCTGCTGGACCAGGAGGTGTTGATCATCGCCCGGTCCACGGGCCGACGCACACTGTCCACCGGTCTGGGCATCGGCTCCCGCCTTCCTGCCTTCTGTTCGGCCATCGGTCGCGCCGTGTTGTCGACGCTGCCCCACGCGGACGTCGTGCGCTACCTCGCGGCAACGCCCTTGGATGTCTACACACCCATGACCGTGCGCGACGTGGCATCCGCCACCGACCAGGTGGAGCATTGCCGCAACCATGGATGGGCCGAATGCGACGAAGAACTGGAGCTTGGCGTTCGCTCCATTGCGGTTCCGGTGACCAGCTTCCCGGAAAAGACGATCGCCGCGGTGAGCCTTTCGGTGCGGGCCGAACGGATGACGATGAATGCCTTTCGGCAGACGCACCTCCCTGCGATCCGCGAGGCGCGTGACGAGTTGAAGGCGACCGTCAACTTCGAATAGGGAAGGCCTGCATGGCAGCTGCCCCCAGGCAGTCCATGTTCCCGCAGTGGACAGCCCACTCCTGACGAATGCCGGCGGCCTTCCTTCCCGTCTTCAAGTCCCTGCTGCTGCTGCGGCGGCGCGTTGCGCCAGCTTGTTCCGTGCGTAGGGGACGAGGCCGCCCGCTTCCACGATCCGCAGCGCCGTGGCGGAGAGCGGAGTTGCCGTCAGCACCTGGCCGTTCGCTAGGTTGGTGATGCGGGCGGTCTCCAGGTCCCCTTCCAGCGGCTGCCCGGTCTGGACGGCCTGCGTGACTCCGGGGCAGACCTGGCGCATCAAGTCGCCGGGTGACACGAAATGCCGCTCTTCACTTGCGTTTTCAGGCTGTCTTGGGCTCATTCCCTCGTCTCACGCTGCTTGCGGACGGACTACCCCCGTCATCGCCATCAACTGCTTTCGCACCATCCACAGGTTCGACAGCGCGAACAGGGTGACTACGTGCCCGGTGTTCTTGGCCAGCCCGCGGAACCTCACCCTCACCAAGCCGAACTGGCGCCTGACGACGCGAAACGGGTGCTCCACCTTCGCGTGCACGCTGGCCTTGCGGTGCTCCGTCTTCTGAACCTTCTTCTTGGCCCTGCCTTCAGGCAGCTTGGCAATGTCACTCGGCCTGGCCGCGATGTGCCACTGAAGATCGTCGCGGCCCACCCGGCTGCAGCCGCGGCCGGCCACCGTGTAATGCGGCTCAATGATCTTGAGCAGCACCTTCCACGGAACCACCAGCTCCATCTCCTCGAGGAACACCTCGCGCCGGGTCTTCTTGCGTTTTCCGGCGTACTCCGCGTCCGCGAAACTGATCTGGCTCATCGGATTGGCTCCTTTTCGTCAATCAACGCACGGCGGCAAAATCGGTGGACTTGTTCAGACCTTCCTTAGGTTGAAAGGTCGGCAAGCCGCTGAAGAATGGCAGCGAACACTTCTCTGCCATCAGCGTCTTTGGTAATTGGGAGGGGCGCACTTGACAATGCGCTGAGCTCTTGCCTCCAGGTCGGAGCTACGATCCACCCTGTGTGGACGTGCAGACCGCCGACGATGGTGTGATGCAGTGATAGCGCGTTGAAGAATGCGCTCTCGAATGCCTGCTTATGGGAGGATCGCCACTGCGTGTAGGCGGCGATAGCTACGCCGGCGAACGCGAGAGCCGCAAACAGCGCGTTTATCCCGCCGAGTAGGTCACCTGCTTGTCGCAATCGTGCGAGCGTAGTCGTATTGTCGCCCGGATCTGCCCAAACCAAGGCGACGAATGGTGCTCCATATAGCCCCCAGGCCGCCCATACGGCAACTGCGAGAACGACGAAGACCGTCAAGACGTAGCACTCTCATCGTGGCCTCACGGTTCATTTTCACCAAGGTAAATGATCGACCACAACTCAGATGCGAGACTGCCGGCTGAGTCTTTCGATCGAAGACTTGGATAGCATCTTGCGGCTGCAGGGCAAGTGCGCAGCGGCCAGCGCTCCGTGCTCAAGTCTCCGTCGCGCTTCCCATCTCCCGCTCCACCACCGGAATCGCCAGCGCTGCACGCGTCAGTTGCAGCAACTCCGGCAGCTGCTGCTGAAGCGCCCGGACGTCCTCTCCGCTTTCGCAAGCTTCCTCGAGCGTTCCCGCAAGAACGCTCAGGCGCGCCAGTCCGCCCATGCCGGCCGATCCCTTCAGGCGATGCGCGGCCGCCGCGATGGGCGTCGTCTCCACGGTCGCCACGATCTCATCGACCGCCCGTTGGACCGAATCCATGATGCTTTGCATCAACACCAGGAATTCCGATTCGCTGGCCAGGGCACGCAGGGAAGCGATCTGCCGTGGCTCCAGCAGCGGCACGTCGATGATCCGCTGCACCGGCACGTCGTTTTCCGTGGCGTCGAGGCCGTCCCCGTCCTCCCGGCCCGCACTGCCGCCGGCAACCGAATGCCGTGCGATCGCCGCGCCCAGCAGGTCCCATTCGATGGGCTTCGTGAGGCATTCGTCCATGCCCGCCTTGAGGTAAAGCGCCTGCTCCTGGCTCATCACGTTGGCCGTCAGCCCGATGATCGGGATGCTCCGCACGTCGCCGGGCAGCGCGCGGATGCGCCGTGTTGCTTCGACTCCATCCATGACAGGCATCTGCACATCCATCAGGACCATGTCGAAAGCCTCACGCTGCACACAGGCCAGCGCCGCGGCGCCGTCGTGGGCGAACACCACCGCGTGGCCGCGCGCGCCCAGCACCAGCCCCAGGATGTCCCGGTTGATCTGCACGTCCTCCGCAATCAGGATGCGCTGCGGCGGGCAGGCTTCCAGGGCTTCGGGGTCGGTCGCGCCGCGGTGGCTCGGATCTCCCGGCTCCAGGGGAACGTCGAGGGTGAACACGCTGCACTCACCATGCCGGCTGTGCACCTCGATCCGTCCGCCCATCGCCTGCGCGAGCCTGCTGCTGATCGCCAGTCCCAGTCCGCTGCCCCCGTACTCGCGCGCGGTGCTGCGGTCCGCCTGGGCGAAGGGGGTGAACAGCATGTCCAGCTTGTCAGGCGCGATGCCGATGCCGGTGTCGCGGACCTCGAAGCGATAGCGCATGCGCCCGGACGCATCCGCGGCACCCGTGACCTCGAGGGCGACGCTTCCCTCCGAGGTGAACTTGACGGCGTTCCCCGCAAGATTGAGCAGGATCTGCCGCAGCCGCGTGGGGTCCCCACGGACCACGGCCGGCAAGCCCGGGGCGAGCCGCACCTCGAACGCGAGGCCCTTCTCCAGGGCCATCTGATGGATCAGCGAGCGCACCTGCTCGATGATGTCGGACATGCGGAAATCGATCTGCTCCAGTGGGAGATTGCCGGATTCGATGCGCGAGAAGTCGAGGATGTCGTTGATCACGCTCACCAGGTGCCGGCCGGACGAACGCATCGCGTCGACATACCGCCGCTGTTCGGCCGTCAGGTCCTGCGACGCCAGCAAGTCCGCCATGCCCAGCACCCCGGTCATCGGCGTGCGGATCTCGTGGCTCATGGCCGCCAGGAACTCGGCGCGCGCGTCGCTCTTGCGGTGCAGTTGGGCCCACAGCTTTGTCTGCTCCGCCAGCAGCACCGCCAACGGCAGGCTGCACAGGACGGTGGCGCCCAGATAGAGCTGCAGCGCCTCGACGCGCGCAGGCATTCCGGTGTCGGACGGCAGGAGCTGGAACAGTGCGCCCACGTTACGGGACGCGAACCACCCACCCGTGATGGCCAGGACCGCAATGACCGTGGTGGCGCCCGGCAATCGGTACCACCAGGTGCTCAGGACCACCAGCGGGAAGGACAGCAGCAGCAGCGGCGGATAAAGCTCCTGGCGCAGCACGGCGACGCTGGCGACTGCGATCAGGAAGATGCCCGCGGCGCGGCGCAACAGCGCCCGGCCGGCCGCGGGCGCGGGCGGGCCGTCGCGCGCGGCCGGGTTGGTCCAGCTCAGAAGCAGCGGTGTGAGGGTGGCGTAGGCGAGCGTGGAAGCGAGGGACCAGGTCAACCACTGCGCACCGAAAGGCATCAGCGCGGTGGAGTGGATGGCCGCGGCAGCGACTGCCCCGCTGAGCACCGGCACTGCGCACGCCGCCAGCAGCAGCCGCGGCAGCTGCTCGCGGCCATACCAGGGGTTGCGCAAGCCATGACGGCCATGGAACAGGGCGGCAACCGCCAGCGCTTCGAGGGCGTTGCAGCCGCCGATGATCCAGGGGTGGGGTGCGTCCGCGAGCTCGCGCGCGAAGCCTGCCGCGAGCCACAGCAAAGGCCCCAGCACCAGCCACTGGCGGCAGGGCAACAGCAGCAGCAGGAAGACACCCACCACATTGGCGCCCCGCAAGGCGGGATTGTCGCCGTACAAAAGCGTGGGGATCGCCTGCAAACCGAAGTAGGTGGCGGCGAAGGCTGCCCAGCGCAGGATGTCCCTCGGATTCATCGGCGCGTCGGCTCCAGGTTGCATGACGTCACCATTTGGCAACGCGCGAGCATAACTGCTTCGGTCCGCTGCTCGTCGACGCAAGTGCGGGCAGGTGGCTTCGCACTGCTGCCGTGACCGGACGCATGTCCTACGGCAAGCCGATGGGCCCTCCTTACGCGACTTGCGCGTCATGCGGTAAGGTTCCGGCTTTAGGCAAGCACCGGGACCATCCACAGGGACGGGACCCGGAGGCTCGCACCGCCACCTGATCGTTTCCCATGCCCTTCAACAACATCCCTTCCCACCTGGCCGAAGCGCTGTCCGCTCGCGGCTATGCCGAGCCCACGCCCGTGCAGGCTGCCGTGCTGGACGAGCCGGCGCACGCCCGCGACCTGATCGTGTCGGCCCAGACCGGATCCGGCAAGACCGTGGCTTACGGCCTGGCCATGTCGCCGCAAGTGCTCCCATCCGAGCCGGGCGCCCCGCTCGCGCGCGAGACGGTTGCACTGGTCATCGCGCCCACGCGTGAACTGGCGCTGCAGGTCAGCGGCGAACTCAGCTGGCTGTATGCCCGCGCCGGGGCGCGCATCGCCACCTGCGTGGGCGGCATGGACCCGTCGAAGGAGCGCCGCGCCCTCGGGCAAGGCGCGCACATCGTCGTCGGCACGCCGGGACGGCTGAGGGACCATCTGGAGCGCGGCGCGCTCGAGCTCTCGCACCTGCGGGTGGCGGTGCTCGACGAGGCCGACGAGATGCTCGACATGGGTTTTCGCGAGGACCTCGAGGAGATCCTCGACGCCACGCCGGCCGAGCGGCGGACCTTGCTCTTCTCGGCCACCATGCCGCGGCCCATCCTGGCGCTGGCCAAGCGCTACCAGAAGGACGCCCTGCGGATTTCGACCGTCGGCGACGAACGCGGGCACGGGGACATCACCTACCAGGCGGTGACCGTCGCGCCCGCGGACATCGAGCACGCTGTCGTCAACCTGTTGCGCCTGCACCAGGCCGAGAGCGCCCTGCTTTTCTGCGCCACGCGCGAGAACGTGCGCCGCCTGCACGCCTCCCTGACCGAGCGCGGCTTCAGCGCGGTGGCGCTGTCGGGCGAACACAGCCAGAACGAGCGCAACCAGGCACTGCAGGCCTTGCGCGACGCGCG
>JAQGMY010000331.1 GCA_028292105.1 Ramlibacter sp. | reverse complement strand
GTCAAGGGCATCGTCAAGAACATCACCGAATACGGTGCGTTCGTTGACCTCGGCGGCATCGACGGCCTGCTGCACATCACCGACATGGCATGGCGCCGCGTGCGTCACCCAAGCGAAGTGGTGACGGCTGGCCAGGAAATCGTTGCCAAGATCCTGAAATTCGACACCGAGAAAAACCGTGTGTCGCTAGGTCTGAAACAAATGGGCGACGATCCATGGATGGGCGTTAACCGCCGCTACCCGCAAGGCACCCGCTTGTTCGGCAAGATCACCAACATTGCCGACTATGGTGCGTTCGTGGAACTCGAACCCGGCATCGAAGGCCTGGTGCACGTGTCCGAGATGGACTGGACCAACAAGAACGTCGCCCCCAGCAAGATCGTCTCGCTGGGTGACGAGGTCGAGGTCATGGTGCTGGAGATCGACGAAGACAAGCGCCGCATCTCGCTGGGCATGAAGCAGTGCAAGGCCAACCCGTGGCAGGAGTTCGCGCAGGACACCAAGCGCGGCGACCGCGTCAAGGGCCCGATCAAGTCGATCACCGACTTCGGCGTGTTCGTCGGCCTGGCCGCCGGCATCGACGGCCTGGTGCACCTGTCCGACCTCTCGTGGAACGAAACCGGCGAAGCCGCCGTTCGCAACTACAAGAAGGGCCAGGAAGTCGAAGCCATCGTGCTGGGCGTGGATGTCGACCGCGAGCGCATCTCCCTGGGCATCAAGCAGCTCGATGGTGACCCGTTCACCACGTTCACTTCGGTGCACGACAAGGGCTCGGCTGTCACCGGCAAGGTCAAGACCGTGGACCCGAAGGGTGCCGAGATCGACCTGGGCGACGACATCATCGGCTACCTGCGTGCCTCCGAAATCAGCCGCGACCGTGTCGAAGACGCGCGCAACGTGCTCAAGGAAGGTGACGAAGTCACGGCCGTCGTGGTGAACGTGGATCGCAAGACCCGCAACATCCAGCTGTCCATCAAGCAGAAGGACATGCTCGACGAGCAAGGCCAGATGCAGAACCTGAGCCAGCAGTCCAGCCGCGAAAACGCCGGCACGACCAGCCTGGGCGCGCTGCTGCGGGCCAAGCTGAACGATTCGGACAAGCAGTAAGGCAACGGACATGTCGTCGCGGCAGGTTTGTCCTCCGCGATGACGTGCTGAGATCCAATGACCCGTTCAGACCTCGTCGAAGAACTCGCCTCCCGGTTCGGGCAGCTGACCCATCGCGACGCCGAATACGCGGTCAAGACCATTCTTGACGCGATGGGCGAAGCGCTGGTGCGCGGGCACCGTATCGAGATCCGCGGCTTCGGCAGCTTCTCGATCAACCGCCGGCCGCCCCGCATGGGCCGCAATCCCCGCTCGGGCGAAAGCGTGCACATCCCGGAAAAGCGGGTGCCGCACTTCAAGCCGGGCAAGGCCCTGCGCGAAGCGGTGGACGAACGCACGGCTGAACTGGAAAAGAGTCCCCGGTAGGGTGTGCAGCTTCGGCTGCGCACCCCTCCCCGACCGGCAACCCGGTAGGGTGTGCAGCTTCGCTGCGCACCACTCCCCAACCGGCAACGGTGCGCAGCAAGCTGCACACCCTACAATTCTCGGGCGACCGAGGAGCCGATTTGAAATATCTCGCATGGCTGCTCAAGGCAGCCATTTTTTTTACCCTGTTCGCTTTCGCCCTGAACAACCAGCAGGACGCGACGGTGCACTTCTTCTTCGGCACCCAGTGGACAGCGCCACTGGTGCTGGTGGTGCTGACGGCCTTTGCGGCCGGCCTGGCGCTGGGCGCGCTGTTCATGGTGCCGCGCTGGTGGCGGCACCGCCGCACTGGCGCGCCGCCACCTGCGTCCGTGCTGGCGGGTGACCAGAGCACCCTGATCGGACAGGGGACGCCGGGACAGCATGGACTTTGACCTGACCTGGCTGCTGTGGGGCCTGCCGCTCGCCTTCGGGCTCGGCTGGTTCGCCTCGCGGCTGGACCTGCGGCAGCTGCGCATCGAAAACCGGCTGGCGCCCAAGGCTTACTTCCGCGGCCTGAACTTCCTGCTGAACGAACAGCAGGACCAGGCCATCGACGCCTTCATCGAAGCCGTCCAGAACGATCCCGACACCTCCGAGCTGCACTTCGCGCTGGGCAACCTGTTTCGCCGCCGCGGCGAATACGAGCGCGCCGTGCGCGTGCACGAACACCTGCTGTCGCGCGCCGACCTGAGCCGCGCCGACCGGCACCGGGCGCAGCACGCCCTGGCCCTCGACTACCTGCGGGCCGGCCTGTTGGACCGTGCCGAGGAGGCGCTGCGCAAGCTCGAAGGCACCGCCTACGAGGAACAGGCGCTGCTGGCGCTGCTGGCCATCTACGAACGCACGCGCGACTGGGTGCAGGCTTCGGAGATCGCCCGCAAGCTGGACGCCGGCGGCTCCGGCCAGTTCGCCGGGCGGCAGGCGCATTACCTGTGCGAGCAGGCCTCGAATGCGGCGCCGCCGGTGGCCGAACCGCTGCTGGAAAAAGCCATGAAGATCGCGCCGAGCGCGCCGCGCCCGCGGATGGAACTGGCCATCCTGCGCCGCCGCGCCGGCGACGCCGGCGGCGCCTTCGACCTGCTGATGCAACTGGCCGCCGAGGTGCCGACCTCCATCCCCTTGCTGGCCAAGCCGCTGACCGAAGCCGCCGTGGCCTGCGGGCGCCAGGCCCAAGCCATGGCGGTGCTGCGCGCGAGCTACGAGCAGACCCCTTCGCTGGACGCGCTCGATGGGATCACGGCGCTGGAAGGCGACGCCGATGCGGGGCGCCAATGGTACGTGCGGCACCTGCAGCGCGCGCCGTCGCTGGTGGCCGCCGCCAAGTGGATCGCCGGCGAGAAGCTGGAGCACGAGCAGTTCCATCCGGACGTGCAACGGGCGCTGGACCATGCCGTCAAGCCGCTCACCCGCTACCGCTGCGCCGCCTGCGGCTTCGAGGCCAAGCAGCACTTCTGGCACTGCCCCGGCTGCCAGGCCTGGGACAGCTATCCGCCGCGTCGCGTGGAGGAGCTGTGAGCATGGTGCGCAGCGAAGCTGCACACCCTACGAATGCGGGGTCCACCGGCCCCGTGCGTGCCCGGTCCCGTAGGGTGTGCGGCTTCGCCGCGCACCATCTCCCCGCCATGAGAACCCCAACATGAACCCATCCCAACAGGACCTCGCCCGCGCCCGCGTGCTGGTGGTCGGCGACGCGATGCTCGATCGCTACTGGCACGGTGCGGTCGAACGCATCTCGCCGGAAGCGCCGGTGCCGGTGGTGAAGGTCTCCCGCGAGGAGGAACGCATCGGCGGGGCCGCCAACGTGGCCTACAACATCAGCACCCTCGGCGCCCAGGCCAGCTTCCTCGGCGTGGTCGGCGACGACGAGCCCGGCCACAAGCTGGAACAGCTGCTCAAGGACACCGGCATCCGCGCGCACCTCAAGCGCGACCCCGGCCTGCGCACCACCGTCAAGCTGCGCGTGATCGGCCGCCAGCAGCAACTGCTGCGCGTCGACTTCGAGAACGAGCCCGACCACGAGGTGCTGGCGCTGCAGACCGAAGCCTTCAGCGCGCTGCTGGCGCAGCAGGACGCGATCCTCTTTTCCGACTACGGCAAGGGCGGGCTGACCCACATCCCGGCGATGATCGAGGCCGCCCGCGGCGCCGGCAA
>JAQGMY010000298.1 GCA_028292105.1 Ramlibacter sp. | reverse complement strand
GGTCGACATAGGCGTCGCCCGTCACCAGGATCACGTCGCAGCTGTCCCAGCCGAGCGCTTCCATTTCCTTCCGGCTCATCGGAAGAAAGGGAGCGGGGCCGAACCGGTGCGCCCAGTACTTGCGGTAACTGGTGATCGGTTTCGCGGCGCGCGCGAAAAAGGAAACGTCGACAGGGGCGTTCATGCGGCTTTCGGGGGAACCCGTGATTCTAGGGAATCCCTTCCCTCGGGACGCCAGCAGGGTCTTGGCGCCGGCAAGCACGCGCAGTTGCTTTCAAGCATCTTCCGCAGCTTGAACGGCCGGCTCCGTGTCCGAATTCACGCAACGGGCTTGCCGCAGGTGGATCAAGCGGTTGTAACCACATGATACTGGGTGCTGGCGGACTGGCTCTGCTGTCGCTCAGGAGCATCGATGACCTTCAAGTTCATATCGTTCGTGGCGCTCTGCGCCGTTTTCGGCCCCGGCGTCGCTGCCGCCCAGGTGCTGGAAGTCTCCGGCGCCACCACCGTGCAGCGGCGCGTGCTCGAACCCGGCGCCGAGCCGCTCAAGACGGCCACGGGCATCCAGCTCAAGGTGATGGGCCCCGGAACGGGCAAAGGGATGCTGGCCCTGTTCGACGGGAAGGTGTCGGTTGCCGCCGCCGGTGAGAACCTTGAAGACGCAGTCGCCTCCGCGAAGGCGGCCGCGGCCGAAACCGGCCGCGCCGTCAACGTGCCGGCGAATCTTGTCTATCACCAGATCGCATCGGACAACATCGTCGTTGCGGTGCACGCCAACAACCCGGTCAAGTCCCTCGGCAGGCAGCAGATCAAGGACATGATGACGGGCAAGATCAAGAACTGGAAGCAGGTGGGCGGGCCCGACTTGCCGGTGAAGCTGTACGCCGCGGCAGCCGGCCAGGCAGTCCGGACCGCTGTGCAGAAGGGCTTCATGGATGGGGCGGATTACCCACCGGAGACCACTGACATCCGCACGGCCATCGAGCAGCTGCGCGTGATCGCCGGTGAGCCTGGTGCGATCGGCGCGATGAGCGAGCCGATCATCAAGGCCGGTCCCGAGAAGGTGCACGTGGTCGCCGGTGCGACGATTCCCCGCCCGCTGGGGTTCGTGACCGTAGGGGCGCCCTCACCTGCGGCCCAGAAGATGATCGACTACTTCCGCTCCACGGAAGGGCAAAAGCAGATCAGGTAGGCCGCGAGCCGCCATGAGCCATCTGAAGGTTGGAGTCCGCCTCGGACTCGGTTTCGCCCTGCTGCTGGCCTTGATGGCTCTCGCGGTCGGAGTGGCCCTGTTCGGAATACGCACTGCCGGGGAACACGCCGGCCGGCTGGAGCGCGAGAACGTCGGGCTGCTGAACGCCGCCAACGCGATGCGCGTGGCGCAGCTGAATGAAGCCGTGGCGGTCCGCGACTTCGTCAGCCTGCCCGATGTGGACAGCCAACGTGCAGCCCTGCGAGCGCTGAAGGCCGGCGAAAAGGCGTTTGCCGAGGCTGCGATCGACCTGCAGACGCTGGTCAAGGCGATGCACGGTGATGCCGGCCTGCTCGACCAGGCAAGCCGCTTGCAGAAGGCCAGCGCCCAGTCCACGGGGAAGGTTCGGGAAGTGCTCGACCTCGCCGACAGCGCCGAGTACCAGCAGGCGCAGAACCTGGTCTACCGGGAACTGCGGCCGCTGCAGGCCTCCATCGCCGGCGACCTGCAAGCGCTGGTCACGCGCTCCAATGCGCTGGCCCAGGAGCGGGCACAGGCTGCTCGGGCGCAAGCACAGGTGAGCGAGCTGCGCCTGCTTGCTGTCCTCGCGCTTGCCATGGTGCTGGGCGTGATCGCCACGGTGCTGATCACCCGCGGGATCACCGGTCCGCTGCGCGTCGCCGTGGAAGCCGCCGAACGTGTCGCCGACGGCGACCTCTCCGGGTCGGGGCTGGTCGGTGCGCGCGACGAGACCGGGCGGGTCCTCACCGCACTGGGCGGCATGCAGCAGCGCCTGAACGCGCTGGTGGGCCGCATCCGCCATGGTGCCGACGACGTAGCCCGTGCGTCCGACCGGATCGCCTCCGGCAACACCGAGCTCGCCGCCCGCACGGAGGAACAGGCCGCCTCGCTGGAGCAAACCGCCGCGGGGGTTGAAGAGCTCACCGCGAGTGTCAAGCAGAACAGCCAGAACGCCGCCAGGGGACGCGAGCTCGCCCGCGTTGCGGCGGAGCTCGCCGGAACCGGGGGCGAGGCGGTGGGTGACGTCGTGACCAGCATGGCAGGCATCCAGAAATCGTCGCGCCGCGTCTCCGACATCGTGGCGCTGATGGACGAACTGGCGTTCCAGACCAACCTGCTGGCACTGAACGCCGCGGTCGAGGCCGCGCGCGCCGGTGCGCAAGGCCGCGGCTTCGCGGTCGTGGCCGCGCAAGTGCGGGTGCTGGCGCAGCGCAGCGCCGAGGCGTCCAAAGACATCCGGCAACTCGCCTCGGAATCGGCGAGCCAGGCGGACGCCGGCGCGAAGGCAGCAGGCCGCGCCGGCCACACGATGGAAAAAGTGGTCAGCGTCGCGCGGGAGGTCGCCGACGTGGTCGCCGAGATCGCCAACGCCAGCGACGAACAGCGTTCCGGGATCGAGCAGGTGAACACCACCATCGAACAGCTCGACGCCGCGACGCAAAGCAACGCGGCGCTGGTGCAGGAGATCAACACCTTGACCGAAACACTGCTGTCCGGATCCCGCGAGCTGATCGAATCCGCGAGCCGCTTCAGGCTGGCCGGGGTGGCTTCGGCGACCCCTGGCGACCAGCACTCCCAGCGTGATCGGTCCCGCACGGCATTGCCGTGGCACGACGGCGTGACAGCGCCGAGCTGAGGCCGGGCTCCGGCCCCTCAGCCTGGCCGCAAGCGCTCGCGCGATCGCTCCAGCAGCGCCAGGACGCCTTCGGCATCCTCGCTGCGCGCCATCAGCGCCAGGGACACCATGGCCAGCAGCAGTTCGCTTTGCGCCGGCCCGACCTCGCCGAGGGCGCGGCACAAGGCGCTGTAGCAACGATCCAGTTCCACATCGGTCATGGCTGCAGTCCCTTGTCGCGCAGGCAGGCCAGCACCGGCGCCGGGTCCAGCCCCCGCCAGCGCGCCATCACGTAGCCGTCGGGCCGCACGAGCACCAGGCCGGTTGCGCCGGGCTCGGCCAGGCCGTAGCGCTCGCGCGCCTGGCCCAGCGGGTCCGCCTCCGGGGCGATTTCCACCACGCCGACGCCCTGGGCGGCAAGGCCCGCCACCGCCGCGGGCAGCGCGCCATCGGCGAACACCAGGCAGACGAAATCGGTGCCGAACACCTGCGTCAGGTGGAAGCCGCCCTGGGCGCCTTGCAGCAGCGCTTCCGGCGCGGGCCGGCCTGGCGCGGCCAGCAAGCTGCTCCAGGCACCCTGCTCCGGGCCGTTGAGCGGTGTGTCGTCATAGGCCACGGGCGCCGACTGCCGCGGGTTGATCAGCGACTGCACCGCCGGCTCATCGAGGGCCAGGTGCAGCGTGGCCTCGCGCATCAGGCGAAAGGCGAAATCCGGCGGCGCCATGAATTCCGTGCTCTTGGCGCCGTACGCGATGTTCTCGCGCGCGGCGTGCACGCGCTCGGTGGAGTACGAATCGAGCAGTCCTTCCCCGGCGTTCTCGTCCAGCACCATCGCCAGCTTCCAGGCGAGGTTGGCCGCGTCGTCCAGTCCGGAGTTGAGGCCGCGCACGCCGAAGATCGGCACCAGGTGGGCCGCATCGCCCGCGAACAGCACCGGGCCCTGCCGGTACGAGGGCAGCGTCAGGCACTTGGCGTTGTACATCGAGGCCCAGAGCAACTCCCAGGGCGCGGTCTCGCCGATCATCTGCAGGTGGCTCTGCACGCGCGGGAGGATGTTCTCCGGCAGCAGCGCCGCGACCGCATCCTCGTCGTCACGCAGCTGATAATCGATGCGCCACACGTCGTCCGGCTGCCGGTGCATCAGCAGCGTGGAGCCCGGGTTCGACGGCGGGTCGAACCACGCCAGCCGCTCCACCGGCCGCTGCGTCTTCTGCACGATGTCGACGATGACGTAGCGGCCTTCGTATTGCGTGCCTTCGAATTGAAGGCCCAGTTGTTCGCGTACGGTGCTGCGGCCGCCGTCGCAGGCGACCAGGTAGCGGGCGCGGACCTGCCGCGGGCCCTCGGGCGTTTCGACCTCCACCGCCACCGGGCCGGTCCCGGTTTCGACCCGCACCACCCGGTTGCCCCACGCGACCTGCGCCAGCTGCGGCACCTGCTGCAGCGCCTGGTGCACGAAAGCCTCGACGTGGTACTGCTGGATGTTCACCATGGGGGCGAAACGCTGGGTGGGTTCGTGCGGCATCTGGAAGTGCAGCACTTCGGCGTTGCGCCAGTAGCTGCGGCCACCGGTCCACGGCAGCGCCTTGGCTGCGAGGGCGGCGCCGGCGCCTGCGTTCCAGAGGATTTCCTGGGAACGGCGCGAGATGCAGATGGCGCGGCTGCCAGTGCAGTAGCCGGCGTCTGCTTCGACGACCAATGTGCGGATGCCGTGGCGCGCCAGCAGTGCAGCGAGCGTCAGGCCGACCGGTCCGCCCCCGGCGATGAGAACCGGAACCTCGTCCGGCAATGGCAACGGTGCGTCCAAGGGCGCCCTCCTGGTGTTCGGGCGCGACTATAGCCGTGCGAGGGCACGGCCGCTGGAACGCACTGGCTCAGGGCTGCTTGTCCTGCGGCAGCTTGCCGCGCGCGGCATCCAGCTCGTACGGGCTGTCTTCCACGTTGGGACCATCGGGATAGGAGTCCGGTCCCTTGGCAATGCCGGGTCGAGCGCGCGCGCCGGGCACCCCGGCAGGCACTTGCGCGCCAGTCTGGTCGAGCAGCGACTCGGCGCCTTCCGGCGGCTGCTGGGAGGAGTGCTCGCCCAGCGTCTTGTTGCCGAGCCCGTCGGCATTGCCGGGATCGTCGTTGCCGCCGCCGTCCGCGTTCGGGCCAATGCTGGTGTTCGTGCTCATACGAACAATCTAGGAGCGACCCCGCGGCAGGCATGCAAGCAGCCTTGCCGCCGCAGTGTAGGAAGTCCGCTAGTGCGCTGTCAGGGCGTCGATGTCGATATCGACTGCGATGTTGCTGCGGACATAGGCCAGCGACGACAGGTCCGGCTCCGAGTGCTCGAAATCGTTACCGTGCGGCCCGGCCGCGGCGCCCGCCTCGAGGCCGAGTGGCGCATACGTCTCGGGCGAGATCACGATGCCGCCCGGTGACGCGGTGGCTGCCACCGCGGCGGCGCGGGCCGGCTGCGCGCCCAGCGGCGTGCACCACAGGCGGTCCTGGGCCCGGAAGAAGGCCATCATGCAGGGGCCGCTCACCACGCCGATGCGCACGTCCAGGTGTTCGGCCACCCGTTGCAGCTCCATGGCCATCCGCACTGCGGCGCCCGGGTCATCGAACGTGACCAGCGCGGCCGCATTGACGTAGGGGTCGAGGCGGCCATGGTGGCGGCCGTTGACCCGCTGCAGCTCGCGGCTGAAGCGCTCGACGGCTTCCGGGTGGTCCGTCGCGGCGCGGGTGTCCGCGTGCACCAGCGTGAGGTGCCGCTCTTCGAAGCGGATGCTGTCCCGGTCGCTGCCGAGGAACAGCTGTGTCCATACCGCCTGCGGCAACTGGTGCAGCATCTTGTCCGACAGCGCTTCCAGCCACAGGGCCTGGGCTTCGGGGTTCTGGTTGGTTTGCATCTTCTCCCTCCCGGTTCACACGACGTAACGAGATGAAACCACTCTCGGCGACGGCCGAGCTAAGGGAAAACGGCTAGAAACCCTAGGTGAATCGCCTATGGCGGCGATGCGCTCGCCGCTGGGCCAGCCTCGCCGAGCCGGGACACGTCCAGCTCCACCCAGGTCGGCGCATGGTCGCTGGCCTTTTCCTCGCCCCGCACCCATCGGTCCACGCCGGCGCGCTGCAGTGCCGGGGCCAGCTGCCGATTGAGCAGCAGGTGGTCGATCCGCAGCCCCGAGTTGTGCTCCCAATGCTGGCGAAAGTAATCCCAGAAGGTGTAGATCGGCTCTTCGGGGTGCAGGTGGCGAATGGCATCGATCCAGCCCTGGCCCAGCAGGCGCTGGTAGCACGCACGGGTTTGCGGCTGCAGCAGGGCGTCCCTCTTCCCGGAGCGCGGGTTGTAGATGTCGAAGTCGGTCGGCACCACGTTGTAGTCGCCGCAGATGATCACCGGGTGGTCGGCATCGATCAGGGTCCTGGCGTGCGTGATCAGCCGCTCGAACCAGGCCAGCTTGTAGTCGAACTTGGGACCCGGTTGCGGATTGCCGTTCGGCAGGTAAAGGCAGCAGACCATGACGCCGTCGACGGCGGCTTCGAGATACCGGCTCTGTTCGTCGGCGTCGTCGCCGGGCAATGTCCGCCGGATCTCCAGCGGCTCGCTGCCGCGCGCGAGGATGGCCACGCCGTTCCAGGAGCGCTGGCCCTTCCAGATCGCCTGGTAACCGGCAGCGCGGATCGCGTCGATCGGGAAGCCCTCGTCGAGGGCTTTCAGTTCCTGCAGGCAGGCGATGTCGGGTTGCTCCCGCTCCAGCCACCGCAGCAGGTGCGGCAGGCGCGTCTTGATGCCGTTGACGTTGTACGTGGCTATCTTCATGGTCCTACAGGAGTGCGGATCACCGCGGCGTACATTGATTCCGATCGAA
>JAQGMY010000297.1 GCA_028292105.1 Ramlibacter sp. | reverse complement strand
CGGCCGGGCGTCGACGCCGCCGCCGCGCCCGCCGGCGACGCGACGGCGCACGACTGAGGCATGCGCCCCTTGCAGCCCTTCCAACGCGACGCGTGCTCGCGCCGATGACCGACAGGATCGACCCGGTACAGCTGTGGCTGGGCGCCTTCGTGGGTGCGCAGGTGCTGGTCCTCTTCTTCTGCGTCATCAAGGCCAATGCCTATCGCGAGCGCGCCTTGCTGCTGCACGCGGCGGCCACGCTGATGGGCGTGGTTGCGGTGCAGGTCCTGATCGGCCGCCAGCCGGTCCTGCCGGCCGCGGTCTTCCTGCTGGTGCCGGTCCTGGCCGGATTGCAATTCCTCGACCTCATGGGTCATGCAGGTGGCATGCGGCACCTGCGCGGATGGCTGCTGGCGGTGAGCGCCGGGGTGTTGCCGGTGCTGGCCGTGGGCGCGATCTTCAGCGTCTGGGCGATGGCGGCCGGCATGGTGCTGTGGAGTACCGTCACCTTGCTGGCCATGGTGCGCGCCTGGCGCCAGAGCCAGCCGTGGATCTGGTGGCTGGTGCCGGCCCTCACGGCACTGGCGCTCGCCGGGCTGCACCTGGCGGTCCGGCAACCGCCGTTCGACATGGACGATGCCGTGCGGGTCGCCGGGCTTTTGACGGTGTGGGCCGGTTGCACCTACCTGGCCACCGGGTGGCGCGGCCGGATCTTCGGCGAAACAGCGGCGCGCATCCAGGCCCGCACCACCACCGATCCGCTCACCGGCCTGGCCACTCCGCTGGTACTGCTGGAGCGGGTGCAGGCGGCGCGGCACCTGACGCGCCGCTATGGCCATCCCAGCGTGCTGATGCTGGTGAACATCGACAACCTCGCGGCACTGGGCGTCGAATTCGGTCCCGAGGCCGCCGAGGCCGCCGTGCTGGCCGCGGCCAGCCGCGTGCGCGAAGCGCTGCTGCGCGACGGCGACGTGGCCGCGCGCCTGACGCACGCCCGCATCGGCATCCTGGCCGAGGGCGTGGCGCCGGGACATGCCGCGGCCACGGTGGCGGGCCGCATCCTGGTCTCCGGCCTGAAGGAGCCGCTGGCCGCCGTGCCCGCCGAATTCCTGCGCTTTCGCATCGTCCTCGCCGCCGTGCCGGTCGACGACATCGATCCCAAGGTGCTGCTGCAACGCATGAACGCGCGCCTCGACCTCGAGGTGCACGCCGGCTCCGAGCGGCGCATCGTGACCCTCTTGCAGGACGACCTGCTTGCCTGAACACCGCATCCCCGCGGGCTGATCCATGGACCAAGACCTCATCACTTTGGCTGCCGCCGGCGACGACGACAGCAACCTGGACCTGGCCAGCTACGCCCAGCGTGCCTATCTCGAATACGCGCTGAGCGTGGTCAAGGGCCGGGCGCTGCCGGACGTGGCCGACGGCCAGAAGCCGGTGCAGCGGCGCATCCTGTACTCGATGTTCCGCATGGGGCTGGGCTTCGGCACCGGCGCCGGCCCGAAGCCGGTGAAGTGCGCCCGCGTCGTCGGCGACGTGCTGGGCCGCTTCCACCCCCACGGTGACCAGGCGGCCTACGACGCACTGGTGCGCATGGCGCAGGACTTCGCCCTGCGCTATCCGCTGATCGACGGCCAGGGCAACTTCGGCAGCCGCGACGGCGACGGTGCCGCGGCCATGCGCTATACCGAAGCGCGCCTGTCGAAGATCTCCAACCTGCTGCTCGACGAGCTCGACGAAGGCACGGTGGAGTTCATCCTCAACTACGACGGCAGCACGCAGGAGCCCGTGGTGCTGCCGGCGCGCCTGCCGTTCGCGCTGCTCAACGGGGCCAGCGGCATCGCGGTCGGCCTGGCCACCGAGATCCCGTCGCACAACCTGCGCGAGATCGCCGAAGCCTGCGTGGCCCTGGTCAAGAACCCCAAGCTCTCCGACGAGGACCTGTTCACGCTGATCCCGGGGCCCGACTATCCGGGCGGCGGGCAGGTGATCAGCAGCGCGGGCGACATCGCCGACGCGTATCGCAGCGGACGCGGCTCGCTCAAGGTGCGGGCGCGCTGGAAGATCGAGGAACTGGCGCGCGGGCAGTGGCAGCTGGTGGTGACCGAACTGCCGCCGGGCGTGAGCTCGCAACGGGTGCTGGAAGAGATCGAGGAGCTGACCAACCCGAAGATCAAGGCGGGCAAGAAGGCGCTGTCGCTGGACCAGGTCCAGTTGAAGCAGACGGTGCTGGCCGTGCTGGACACGGTGCGCGACGAGTCCAGCAAGGACGCGGCGGTGCGCCTGGTGTTCGAGCCCAAGACCAGCCGCATCGAACAAGGTGAGCTGGTCACCAGCCTGCTGGCGCACACCAGCCTGGAATCCTCCACGCCCATCAACCTGACGATGGTGGGGCTGGACGGCCGCCCGACGCAGAAGACGCTGCGCCAGATGCTGACGGAGTGGATCGAGTTCCGCCAGCGCACCATCGAGCGGCGTTCGCGCCACCGGCTGGACAAGGTGCTGGACCGCATGCACATCCTCGAAGGCCGGCAGCTGGTGCTGCTGAACATCGACGAGGTGATCGCCATCATCCGCGCGGCGGAAGAACCGAAGCAGGCGCTGATCGCGCGCTTCCACCTGTCGGACCGGCAGGCCGAGGACATCCTCGAAATCCGCTTGCGCCAGCTGGCGCGGCTCGAAGCGATCCGCATCGAGCAGGAATTGAAGGAACTGCGCGCCGAGCGCACGAAGCTCGAAGAGATCCTGGGCTCGCCGGCAGCGCTGCGGCGGCTGATGATCAAGGAAATCGAGGGCGACACCAAACAATTCGGCGACGCCCGCCGCACGCTGATCCAGGCCGAGAAGAAGGCCATCGCCGAAGTGAAGGTGGTGGACGAGCCGGTGACCGTGGTGGTGTCCGAAAAGGGCTGGGTGCGGGCGCGCCAGGGGCACGGCCACGAAGCGGCAAGCTTCGCCTTCAAGGCCGGCGACGGCCTGTACGGCACTTTCGAATGCCGCACGGTCGATACCCTGCTGGCCTTCGGCAGCAACGGCCGCGTGTACTCGATCCCGGTCGCGGTCCTGCCCGGTGCGCGCGGCGACGGCCAGCCGGTCACCACCCTGATCGAGCTGGAAGCCGGAACGCAGTTGATCCACTACTTCGCCGGTGCGCCGGGTGCGTGGCTGCTGCTGTCGAATTCGGGCGGCTATGGCTTCCTGGCGACGGTGGAGAACATGGTGTCGCGGCAAAAGGGTGGCAAGGCTTTCCTGAGCCTGGGCGCGGGCGAGACCGTGTGCCGGCCGTCGCCGGCGAACGTGCCGCCGCAGGCGCCCGCCACGCACGTGTGCTGTGCCTCCACCGGCAAGCGCATCCTGACCTTCGAGATCAGCGAGCTCAAGGCGATGTCGAACGGCGGCCGCGGCCTGCTGCTGATCGACCTGGAGCCCAAGGATGAACTCGCGGGCGCCGCCGCCTACACGCGCTCGGTGCGCATCACCGGCATCGGCCGCGGCGACAAGGAGCGCGAGGAAGTGCTGGAGATTCGCTCGCTGAACAACGCCAGGGCGGGGCGCGGCCGCAAGGGCAAGGCCGCGGACCTGGGCTTCAAGCCGCTCGCCGTGACGCGCGTGGAGTAGCGGCGGTGGAAGAACGCCGCAAGTTGCGCGCGGGCCAGCCGATCACGCCGATGGAGTTCGAGGAACTCACCGACGACGAGCTCGAGCGGCTGGTGCCCAGGCGCTATCGTGAGTTCTTTCCCGGCAAGGACGG
>JAQGMY010000489.1 GCA_028292105.1 Ramlibacter sp. | reverse complement strand
CGCGCCATGAACTCCGGCGTGTCTTCATACATGTGGATGAAGCCGTGGAGTTCCCGCAGGATCGCGTTGGGCAGGTGCTGCGAGGTCTTGGTCTCGCCGTACACATAGATCGGCACGTCCGGGTTCTTGCGCCGCACTTCGGAGATGAAGTTCGACAGGTTCAGCACCGCGGGGTCGAGGTCCGGCCCCGGCGAGAACTCCTCGTCGTCGATCGACAGGATGAAGGCGCTGGCACGGCTTTGCTGCTGCGCGAACTGCGACAGGTCGCCGTAGGTCGTGACGCCCAGCACTTCGGACCCCTCCGCGACGATCGCGTCCGCCAAGGCGCGGATGCCCAGGCCCGAGGTGTTCTCCGAGCGGTAGTCTTCGTCGATGATGACGATGGGGAAGCGAAACTTCATGCGGCGGCGTCCAGCGAGAAAAAACCAAAGAGGGCGAAGTGTATGAAATATGGGAGGACGGAAAGTTGCACTGCTGAGGAAATCGCCCACAATCCGCCCAAAGGGGACTTATGGCTGATACCACGCTATGGTGGCTGCTCGCCGGTGCGGCGGTGGCCGTCGAACTCGTGACGGGCACCTTCTACCTGCTCATGCTCGGCATCGGCATGGTGGCCGGCGCGCTGTCCGCGCATGCCGGCTTGTCGCAGCCGCTCCAGCTGGTGGCCGCGGCCGTGGTCGGCGGTGGCGCGGTGGCGATCTGGCACGTCGTGCGCGGCCGCCATTTCACCAACGGAGGCGGCAACGTCAGCACCAACATGGACCTCGACGTCGGCGAGCCGGTGTCGGTAGACGCCTGGCTGCCGGACAACACGGCCCGTGTGCGCTACCGCGGCACGCTCTGGACGGCCGTGCCTGCTGCGGGCACGCCACACAGTGTCGGCCTGCACCGCGTCAGCCGCGTCGACGGCAACCGCCTGGTCCTCGAAAAGATCTGAAAAGGAAATTGGAATGACAGTTGCATTGGTCCTGTTCGTCATCGTCGCCATCTTCGTGGTGCGGTCCTTCAAGGTGGTGCCCCAGCAGAACGCCTGGGTGGTCGAGCGGCTGGGCAAGTACCACGCGACGCTCACCCCCGGACTGAGCCTGGTGGTCCCCTTCGTGGACCGGGTCGCGTACAAGCACAGCCTCAAGGAGATCCCGCTCGACGTGCCCAGCCAGGTTTGCATCACCAGAGACAACACGCAACTTCAGGTCGACGGCATCTTGTACTTTCAGGTGACAGACCCGACCCGGGCCAGCTACGGATCGTCGAACTACATCGTTGCCGTCACCCAGCTCGCCCAGACTTCATTGCGAAGCGTGATCGGCAAGCTGGAACTGGACAAGACCTTCGAAGAGCGCGACATCATCAACGCCCAGGTGGTCCAGGCCATCGACGAGGCCGCGCTCAACTGGGGCGTGAAGGTGCTGCGCTACGAGATCAAGGACCTGACGCCGCCCAAGGAGATCCTGCACGCCATGCAGGCCCAGATCACGGCCGAGCGCGAGAAGCGCGCCCTGATCGCGGCTTCCGAGGGCCGCCGCCAGGAGCAGATCAACATCGCCACCGGCGAGCGGGAAGCCTACATTGCCCGCTCCGAGGGCGCCAAGCAGGCTGAAATCAACAAGGCCCAGGGCGAAGCGGCGGCCATCATCGCGGTGGCGGAAGCCACGGCCAGCGCGATCCGTCAGGTGGCTGACGCGATCCGCCAGCCGGGCGGCGAACAGGCAGTGCAGCTGAAGGTCGCCGAGCGGGCCGTCGACGCGTTCTCCAAGCTGGCCTCCGAGGCCAAGACCACCCTGGTCATCCCGGCCAACATGAGCGAAGTCTCCGGCCTGATCGCTTCCGCCATGAAGATGATCAGCGGCACGCGGGAGCCGGCTGCGGGCGCCGCCGGTGCCCTTCATTCGTCCGAGTTGCGCTCACCGCGGTAGTTGCTGCTCAGGGGACTCGGCCGGGACCGCAGTCCCCGCGGCAGCAGGTCGGCGAACATCGAGCTCAGGCCCTCCAGCTTGTCCAGCGCGGCGCCCTCGCCATGGTTGCGGGCCAGCAGCGCCATCAGCTCGCCGCGGATGTACCAGAGCGCCTCCAGGTCGGCCGCGTAGCGGATCCGCCGCACCACCGCCCCGGAACGGGCGTCGTGGTCGATGGTGGCCAGGTCCAGCATCGTCTCGCGGATGTCTTCCACGGTGAAGATCACCTCCGTGGGCGGGTGGTCTCCGGGGCCGCCCGGGCTGCCGACACTGAAGATCGCATAGAGGCTGCTCCTGAGCTTGGGTTTGAACCAACGCATGGTGATCCTTTTATGAGCCCGCGCCACCGGCGGCAGGATTGGGGTTCGGAGAGTGGAGATCCAGGAGCTCGGCGACCGCGAGATCCGCGGCCCGGGCAGCGACGGCGTCGGGTGCAGCGACGTCCGCCAGCCTGGCGAAGGTGAACAGGACACGGGTCTCGTTGCCGGAGGCATCCAGCTGCGACACGCCATAGGTGAGGCGCTGGCGGTCCTGGGCCGGCAACTTGCCGAGGAAATTGCGGGTGACCAGGATCGCCCCGAGGCGGGCGCAGCGGGCCATCTGTTCGGCGCGCTCGGCGGCGTCGCCCATCACGCGCAGCTCGCTCTTGCCGCCGGCGCCGAGGGTGCCGATCCAGTCCTGGCCCTCGTCGACGCCGATGTTCATGTGCAGCTCGACGTCCCAGCCCTTGCGCAGCTTCCAGCGGCGGCTCAACTGGCGCATGGCGTCGCGCGTCTGGTGGGCCGCGGCCAGGGCGTTCCATTGGTAGCTGCCATCCAGCGGCGGCAGGAAGTAGCACACGACGATCTCGCCCGGGCGCCCGGGCAGGCCGTGGTGGCGCCGGAAGATGCGATCGAGCTCGGTCCAGATCTCGTTGAGGAGCTCGAAGTACTCCTGTGCGGTGAGCTTCACCCAAAGGCCGCCGGCGTCCTGCAAGGTGCTGACCAGGACCGCAACCGGACGCACGTCCGGTGCGGCGGGTGCCTGGCCAGCGCCTTCGCCGGCGGCCTCGAGCAAATCATCGTCGCCGCTGCGCGGCGCGAACACGAAAAGGACCGCGTCCCGGAACTGCACGGCGTACAGCAGCCGGGCCGGGGTGGTCCCGCTGGCGGCCAGGCGCACGTGCGAGACCAGGTCTTCCGCCGAGGTGCGGATCTGGTCGTAAAGGGCTTCGAGTTCCCGCGCCTCGTCCTGGCGCAGGTCGCGAAACAGGTCGGCCGGGCTGGCACCGCGCGACTTGGCGGCCTGCAGGTGGAAGCGCAGGATGGCGTCGCGGCCCTCCGCCTCCCGCAAGTCCAGCAGGTGGCGAAATACGCTGCCGGCCGTGCCACCCGGTCGCGTTCCCAGCGGCGACAGCGTCCCGGTGCGGGCCTGGTCGTTCTGCCAGACCAGCCGGAACCGGTCGTCCACCAGGTAGGCGGGGTGACTGGCGCCCTCTTCCAACGACAAGCGGGTCGCCGCGGACGTCGCCGAAGGCAGCGGAGCCGGCGCTTCGAAGCGCGAGGCTGGCTGCGGCGCGGCGGCAGCCCGCGCCGCGGCGGCGGGTACTTCAGCGGCGGCCGAAGGCGGGTTGGCCACCAGGTATTCGGCGATGCGCGTCATGGTCCAGCCCTCGCGCTTGAAGCGCTGGATGGTCTCGACGCGGGCGATCGTGTCGTCCGGGAAATAGCCGATGCGAGGCGCAGCTCCATCCTGCGGGCCCGGGGGACGGACCTGCGGCCGCGGGACGAGCCCGCTGGCGATGTAGTTGTTGAGCGTGGCACGCGAGATGCCTGTGCGCTCGATGATCTCTTTGCTGGTCAGCAAGAGGGCCTCTGCGTTGGACTGTGTATGTCCGAACTGTAGATGTGTCTAGACAGATGAGTCAACTGTCTAATCAGCACCTGTATCTACCCTGCAACAGAACAGGGCCCAAATGCAAAGGAAGGCCCCGTACGCCAGCATGCACTGGAGCTGGCCACCGAACCGAGGTCACTGTCCAAGTAACTGTCTAACCAGCCGCACCTATCTGTCTATCTGTCCAAGTAGTTAGATAGACACGAAAGCGGCACCCCAAAAAAAACCCGCCACGGGGCGGGTCTCCTTCTGCGCGCGTGCGGGTCTCACGGCGAATCTCCAGCTGCGGGCCCCTCGCCGTCCGCACGTGTGTTGAGGCCGCTGGCGGCTTCCGCTTTCTCGAGGGTGCGCAGGCGGGTCAGTGCGGACGCAGCGCCCTCACCGGAGGTGGACTCTTCCCAACCCGGCTGCGGTTGTTGCTGTTGTTGTTGCTGCTGTTGCGGCGCGGCCGCATCCGGGTCTGGTTGCACGACGCCGCCTGGAAGTTGAGCGGCAAGTGTAGAAGGGTGCCGGCGCCGATCTGTCAGGCGCGATTGCTCCGATCTGTAAGCCGCGGCCTACGTCCGCTGTCTGCGAGTGGCCGACTCGTCGCCGAACACCTCCCCGCAGGTTGCGCCGGTCCATGGCCTTCGGGAATGCGCTTGCAGCTGTTGCGGGCCTCCGCCCCTCCCCTGCTTCAGTTCGGCAGCTGCATGCCCTGCGAGCTATCGTCGCCCTGGCCGCGCCGCGCTGCGTTGCCCGCCCCGGGGCTGCCGCTGGACGTGGACAGCGCCTCGCGGCAGTGATGTGGGAGCTCGAAGCCGGGCCCTTCCACGGCACGCACCGAGACGAGCGGCGCATACGCGAGCACGTCACCGAAGAT
>JAQGMY010000233.1 GCA_028292105.1 Ramlibacter sp. | reverse complement strand
GGGTTGCGGATGGACGTGTCCGCATCGCGCGGGCCGCCGGCGGGCCGCAGGTGCAGGGACATGGTGAGGTAGGGCACCACGCTCTGGGCGCCAAAACCCCAGCGTTCGCCGGCCGGAAGGATCCCTGGGCGGGAAGGTGAAAGCTCGGTGGGTCGCACGGTGAAACAGCCTGTCACCTGAAGTGTGGCATAGAGTTCGCGGCCCGACTACTGGTTCGACGCATGTTGCCGGCGTGGCGCGAAAGCGCCTGGGGCGGGGCCAGAACTTTGTGTCACTTCAGCCGGTCAAGACCAAAGCCAGCGCGGTCCACACCAGGAGCGACGCGCCTGATCCCAGCCACCAGACGGCACCCCCGAAGAGGTCTTCGGTGGCCTCTGCCGACGTAACGCCCCAGGTAGCGAAAACAGATGCTGCATCGGCAGGGGATTGGCGGGTGTCTGTCGGCATGGCGGTTCCTTCGCGGGGAAGACGCATGCTAGGAACCTGGTTTCCGCCTTTTTGTGGGAATCGGCCTTCGCGTCGCGTCGTCGTGCTCCTGCCGGGCATCCCATGCGTGCAAATCCGACTGGCCGGCGGCACAAAAGACTACAGGCACGCGCAGGCTCAGCGATATCGTCGAACGGCACGCCAGGAGCAGCGCATGGAAAACAATGGCCTCACGATCCCCGTTTCCCTGATGCGGCGCGAAGAGCGCCGCCGCGCCGACCGCTTCGTGGCCGCCATGCCGGTCACGGTGGACGGTCGCGAGGCCACTACCGGGGACCTGAGCAGCACCGGCCTGTCGTTCGTGGCCGACCGCGCTTACGAGATCGGCTCGAGCATCGATGTCGTCATCGAATACCTGCTCGACGGAGCTCACTACCCGCTGCACTGCAAGGCGGAAGTCGTGCATGCGGACCCGTGCGAGGGCGGTTTCAGGATGGGAGCGCGCCTCACGCCGGATTCCTCCGCGCACGAGATCGAGGTGCAGGGCGCGCAAGGCGACCAGCAGGAGGGCGCCGCGCGGCAGCGACTGCGACTGCGTTCGGTCGACTAGCCTGCGGTTTGGCCGACGCGCAGCACCGCGGCTGGATCGGCCTGTTCGGCGCCATCGAAGAAAGGCGCCACCAGCCGCGCCGCGACGCCGACCCGGTCGCCGTGCTGGTCGACCCGGATCACCTTGCCCTCGCACAGCAGCGTGTGCTTGCGGCCGTAGAGAGTGAATTCAACCGTGAAATTCACGAGTGCACCGACTCGCTGCTGCACGTCCGTCTCGAAGTAGACACCGTGGGCGCTGATGTTCTGAATGTGCCCGGCCGTCCCGTCGATCTGCACCGGCATGCTGGTGTCGAACCGTACGGCGTTGCGCTGATCGCTGGAAGAAGATGCGGCCATGGGGTCCATGATGTGGTGGCGAGCTGTGACTCGTGCACGCTAGCCGTGCCGTAACGCGCCATTTGTAGGCAACCATGCCTGTGCCGTTGTCGGACGGCGCGTACCTCGCGCGAATAGAGGCTGGCGCAGCGGCACAATCCCCGACTGTCCCTGCGGTCCCAAGAATGCACCTGCCCTGGCTCCAACCCGGCGATCCCTTTCCCGAACCCTCCCAGGCCTGGGACGACCAGCAACCGGCCCCCGGGCTGCTCGCCGCTGGCGGCGCGCTGGACGTGGAAAGCCTCGAGCGCGCATACGCCAGCGGCATCTTCCCCTGGTTCAGCGAAGGCCAGCCGATCCTTTGGTGGAGCACCGACCCGCGCATGGTGCTGTTCACCGCCGAGTTCAAGCTGCATCGATCGCTGCGCAAGACGCTGGCCAGATTCGCCGCCGATCCCGCTTGCGAGATCCGCTTCGACAGCGACTTCCCGGCGGTGATCCGGTCCTGCGCCACCAGCGACCGCCCGGGGCAGTCCGGCACCTGGATCGTGCCTGCCATGGTGTCGGCCTACCAGGCGTTCCACCGGGCAGGCTTCGCGCACAGCGTGGAGACCTGGATCGACGGCCGGCTGGTGGGCGGCCTGTACTGCGTGGTCATCGGCCGTGCGGTGTTCGGCGAGTCGATGTTCACGCGGGTCCCGGACGGGTCGAAGATCGCGCTGGCGGCGCTGGTCGCCTGGTGCCGGCGGGCCGGGGTGGAGATGATCGACTGCCAGCAAAACACCCGCCACCTGGCTTCGCTGGGCGCACGCGAGATCCCGCGCCGGGAATTTGTGCAACAAGTGCGCTCGCGGTCGCGCTGCGACAGTGCTCCTTGGCAATTCGAGCCCGTATACTGGAATTCACTCCTGCCGTTTTCCCCAACCGCGTGACGCACCTCAAGGACCTTCCGCTCCAGGCGCTGCAGTTCTACGCCACGGCGCCCTACCCCTGCAGCTATCTGCCGGGCAAGCAGGCGCGCTCGCAGGTGGCCACGCCCAGCCACCTGATCCACAACGACGCGTACTCCGATCTCGTGACCAGCGGCTTCCGCCGCAGCGGGATGTTCACGTACCGCCCTTATTGCGACGGCTGCCGCGCCTGCGTGCCGCTGCGCGTGGTCGTCGACGAGTTCGAGGCCAGCCGCAGCCAGCGCCGCGCCTGGCAACGCCACGACAACCTGCAAGCCCGGGTGCTGAAGCTTTGCTTCGTGCCCGAGCACTACCACCTGTACCTGCGCTACCAGACCGGGCGGCACGCGGGCGGCGGTATGGACCACGACAGCATCGACCAGTACACGCAGTTTCTGCTGCAAAGCCGCGTCAATTCACGCTTGGTCGAATTCCGCGAAAAGAAGCCGGACGGCAGCGCAGGCGCCTTGCGCATGGTCTCCATCCTCGACGTCCTGAACGACGGCATCTCGGCCGTCTACACCTTCTACGAACCGGACCCCAACGCCAGCTATGGCACTTACAGCGTGCTGTGGCAGATCGACCAGGCACGGAAGCTCAGCCTGCCGCACGTCTACCTCGGTTACTGGATCGGCGAAAGCCCGAAGATGAACTACAAGGCGCGCTTCGACCCGCACGAGGTGCTGGTCGACGGCGAGTGGCGCCGCGCCGAGCCCGGCGGGAAGTGAATTGACCGGTCGGTGACGGCTGATCATTTCACAAGGTAAAATGCGGGCCGAGGTAAGGCCCATGCGTAAACGAGATTCCCAAGGTCCCGCGACCCCGACCATCCAGGTGATCGAGCGCATGTTCGCGCTCATCGACGTGCTCGCCTCCCGCGAGGAAGCCGTATCCCTGAAGGAGATCAGCGAGCGCACCGGGCTGCACCCGTCCACCACCCACCGCATCCTGAACGACCTGGCCACGGGTCGCTTCGTCGATCGGCCGGTGGCAGGCAGCTACCGACTCGGCATGCGGCTGCTGGAACTTGGCAACCTGGTCAAGGCGCGACTGAACGTGCGCGACGCGGCGCTGGCGCCTATGCGCGAGCTGCACAAGCAGATCCAGCAGCCGGTGAACCTGAGCGTGCGCCAGGGCGACGAGATCGTCTACGTCGAGCGCGCCTACAGCGAGCGCTCCGGCATGCAGGTGGTGCGGGCGATCGGCGGCCGCGCGCCGCTGCACCTGACGTCGACCGGCAAGCTGTTCCTGGCGGCCGACGATGCGCAGCGCGTGCGTGCCTATGCCACGCGCACGGGACTGGCTGGCCACACGCGCAACAGCATCACGCAGCTGCCGGTGCTCGAGCGCGAACTGGCCAAGGCGCGCCAGATCGGCATGGCACGCGACAACGAGGAACTGGAGCTCGGTGTGCGCTGCATGGCAGCGGGCATCTACGACGACCAGGCGCGACTGGTGGCCGGCCTGTCGATCTCGGCGCCCGCCGACCGGCTGGACGAGAGCTGGCTGG
>JAQGMY010000223.1 GCA_028292105.1 Ramlibacter sp. | reverse complement strand
GTTTATCGTCCTGCTGTTCGCGACCAGCGTGACCGGCGTGGCACTGCTGATGCTGCGTGACACGGGCGCAATGGGGCTGTTGCTCGCTGTGCACCTTGGCACGGTGATGGCGCTGTTCCTTACACTGCCTTACGGTAAATTTGCCCATGCTGTGTACCGCACGGCAGCGTTGTTGAAATGGGCCATCGAACGGCGACAGCCGAATCGTTTGCAACTCGGCGCCGATTAACCGTGAGGAGATCAGAAGATGAAGAACGGTGTCTTGTCCTTCCCATCCATGAAGGAACGGTGTTCGCCGCAAGAATGGCAGGCTCGCATCGACCTGGCCGCCTGCTACCGGCTGGTCGATATCTACGGCATGTCGGACATGATGGCCAACCACATCTCGATGCGCGTGCCGGACGAGGAGGGCGCCTTCCTGATCAACCCCTACGGGATGATGTACGAGGAGATCCGGGGCGCTGGTGGTCGGTCGCACGATCGGCGAGGCCTTCACCTGGACGCACCGGCTCGAACTCGCCTGCCGCTGCACGCGGTGCCGCAACAGGAGCTGGAGGAAACCTGGAACAACTACCAGCCGGCACGCGGCGTCCGTACGGCCAGATGGAGTGGCCGGCGCTCTTGCGCAAGCTCGATCGCAGGGATGGGAGTTATGCCGAGTGAGGCTTTGTAGGGTGTGCAGCTTTGCTGCGCACCGTCGGTGCAGGTGCGCAGCAAGCTGCACACCCTACGAGAAGACAAGGAGTCATCGCATGCGCAGACGCCAGTTCACCGCCACCGCCGCCACCGTGCTGGCGCTCCCGGCCGCCTTCGCGCAATCGACCGACTATCCCAACCGGCCCGTGCGCGTGGTCGTGGCCTTCACCGGGCTGCACAACGTCGCCGGTCCGCCGGCCTGAAGAAAATCAAAAGGAGACGAGAACATGGACTTGAAACTCACTGGCAAGACGGCACTGGTCACGGGCGCCAGCGTCGGCATCGGCCGCGCCATCGCGCGGGCGCTGGCCGCCGAAGGCGTGCGCGTTGCCGCGGCGGCGCGCCGCCTGGACAAGCTGCAGGAGCTCGAACAGGAGATCGTCGTCGCCGGCGGCCCGCGTCCGGTGTTGATCCGAAGCGACCTCTACGAAGAAGATGCGTCGCGCCATCTGGCCCGTGCCGCCGTCGACGCGCTCGGCCAGGTCGACATCCTGGTCAACAACGCCGGCGGCTCGCGCAGCTTCAAGGAGCTGCATGTCAGCGAAGAAGCCTGGCAGGAAGCCATGACGCTCAACTTCCACCGCCCGCGGCAGCTGGCCGACGCCTTGATCGACGGCATGGTGCAGCGCGGCTGGGGCCGCATCGTCTGCATCACGGGCAAGAGCGAGCCGGAGCACATCAACGGCGCGTTCTGCGCCAAGGCGGGCATCCACAGCTGGGCGAAGGGGCTGTCGCGCATGGTCGGCAAGAACGGCGTGACGGTGAACTGCATCCCGCCGGGCCGCATCCACTCCGAACAGATCCTGCGCAACTACAGCCCCGAGTACCGGGCCTGGCAATCGGAGAACGAGATCCCCGTCGGCCGCTACGGCGAACCGGAGGAACTGGCCGACCTGGTCGTCTTCCTTGCCTCCCCGCGGGCGAGCTACATCACCGGCGCCGTGATCCCGGTCGATGGGGGTTTGCGCCGGTACCAGTTCTGAAGACGCGCGTCTAAGCTGCTCGCAAGACAAGGAGTCGTGAATGAGCGCAGTCGTTTCCCTTCGCCGCCGCCAGCTGGTGGTCGGTGCCGCCGCCCTCGTGGCGCTGCCGGCGCTGCGGGCGCAGTCGGCCTGGCCGTCCAAGCCGATCCGCTTCCTGGTGCCCTTCGCACCGGGCGGCACCTCCGAGATCGTGGCGCGCTCGGTGGCAGCGGAACTGACCAGGCAGCTGGGGCAGAGCGTGTTCGTCGAGAACAAGCCGGGTGGCGCCGGCGTGGTGGCGATGGCCGAAGCGGCGAAGGCGACGCCCGACGGCTCCACCATCATCCTCGGCCACGTCGGCACGCTGGCGGTCAATCCGTACATGCTGGCCCACCAGCCCTACGACGTGAACAAGGATTTCATCCCCGTCACCTTGCTGGCCAAGGTGCCCAACGTGTTCGTGATCCATCCCGAGGTGCCGGCGAAGAATTTCCGCGAGTTCGTGGCCTATGCCAAGGCCAACCCGGGCAAGCTGAGTTACGGCTCCGCCGGCAACGCGAGCGCGGGCCACCTGGCGATGGAGTACCTCAAGCTGGTGACCGGCATGTTCATCACGCACATTCCTTACCGCGGCACCGGCCCGCAGCTCACGGACCTGCTGGCGGGCCGCACGCAGGCTTCATCGGCCGGGATGCCGGCGCTGGGCGCCCATATCCGCTCGGGCAAGCTGCGCCCGATCGCGGTGGGAACGCACGAACGCATCGCGGCACTGCCGGACGTGCCTACCGTGCAGGAGATGGGCTACAAGGATTTCGAGACTTCGCAGTGGTACGGCATCCTCGCCCCCGCCGGCACGCCGCCCGAGATCGTCAAGCGGCTCCAGGAGGAGTCGTACAAGGCGCTGCGCTCGAGCGCCGTCACCGAGCGTTTCGCCACCGACAACGCCGTCGGCGGCGGCGGCCCCTCGGCGGAGTTCGCCGCCTTCATCGGCCGCGAACAGGGGATCTGGAAGGACATCGTCAGGCGCGCGCAGATCAAGGCGGATTGAGGAAATGATGGGACGAGCGCCAGCAAACCCGCATCCATCGAAAAACCCCGCGTGACCCATGGCGCCAGCACGGACGATGAACTTCAGCAGCCCGCCAGCGACGATCGCCCGCTCAGGCTGAAGTCGTCAGCTGAGCTCGGTGAACCGCTGCATCCAGTGCTGCGGTGCTGCCTCCGAAGTCTCGGCTGAGTGCGCACGCGGCCCGCAACAGGGCCAGCCGCATGGATTCCACCTTTTCGTCAGAGAACCGGAAACCCGGCCCGGTGATGGCGAGTGCGCCCTCGAGGACACCACCGGCGGCAAACACCGGGGCCGCGATTGCCGCCGTGTCCGCCTCGATCTCGCCCTTGGTGCAGCAGAAACAGCTTTCGCGCAGTTCCTTCCAGCGCGGCTCGCCCGCCTCGTCACCGAACGCCAGCATCACCTTCCCGGCGGCTCCACGCGTCAATGGCAGCAGGTCCCCGACACGGACGTGATCGCGGATTTTCTGAGGCGAGTCCACGCGGTACACGCACACCCGCACGTCACCCTCCTGCACATTGAAAGACGAGCTCTCGCCCGTTTGTTCCACCAGCTTGCGGAGCACGGGGTCGATCAGTTCCGCCGGCTTGACCCAACGCTGGTAGAGGCTGCCCAAGTGCAGCGCCGCCACGCCGACGTGGTAGCTGCCATCGGCTTGCTGGCCGACATACCCGAACTTCTCCAGCGTCCCCAGCAGGCGCAGCAGGGTGCTCTTGTACAGCCCGGTCCGGCGCGACATTTCTGCCAGAGACTGGCTGGGACTGGACTCGAACGTGCCGAGGATCGCCAGCGCGCGCTCCAGCGTGGCGACGCCGCGGTCTTCCTTTTCTTCAACTGCCATTCGGCAACCCCCTCTGATCCGCGGTAGGAAACGCTGCGACTGCACCGAACTTCCGATGAGCGCAGCATTTCAATATATCATTCTCGTATTGCAGAACGCCGTTCTGAAGATGCGGAACGCGTTCTATTGTCGGGCCTCGCCCCACCCAGTTACTGAAGGACACGCAAGCAATGGAGAGAGTTGAGACACCCGTACTCATCGTCGGGGGCGGGCCGGCCGGACTCGCCTTGGCGGCGGACCTTTCCTCCAAAGGCGTGAAGTCGATGGTCGTGGAGACCCGCACGGAACCCACCGATCACCCCAGAGCCACCCTGCTGGGGTCGCGTTCGATGGAGTACTACAGGCGCCTGGGGCTCGACGCCGAGATCGTGAGGAGCAGCCTGCCGCGCGAGCGCGGATACCGCATCGTGTTCGCCACCCGCCTGTCCGGCAAGCTTCTCTACGCGCACGACAGTGCATCGCCCAACGACTACATGGCGGCGCACCGCGAGATGCGTACGGACGTCCCGGAGTCGGCATGGACCCCTTACTACAAGGTGCAGATCGGCCAGCATGCGCTCGAGCCGATCGTCAAGCGCTGGGTCGTGGAAAAGGGTATCGCCGAAGTGCGGTACGGAACGGAGTTCCTTTCGTTTGAGCAGGACGCCGGCGGTGTGACCTCGGTGATCCGCGACCTGGATAGCGGCCGCGAATGCGAGGTGCGATCCCGTTTCATGGTGGCCTGCGACGGTGGTCGCAGCATCGTGCGCAGCACGCTGGACATTCCTTACACCGGCCGCGGCGCGATGCGTCGCAACGTCAGCTATCTGTTTCGCAGCAAGGCATTCCTGGAACATGCCACGACAGCTGGCTGGGCCAACCTGTACTTCATCTTCCGACCCGGCGCTTTCGGGGTGTTCACGAACATCAACGGCGGAGAGATCTGGAACTACCAGAATTACGTGCTGGACGGCGAGGCCGAAGGCAGCGAACGCAACCCGTCAGAACAGATCCGGGACGCGATGGGCGCTGACTTCCCGTTCGAGATCCTGCAAGTGATGCACTGGTCGCACCACCAGTCGGTGGCCGATCGTTTCAGGGACGGCAACGTCTTCCTGGTCGGCGATTCTGCGCACCTGTTCTGCCCGACCGGCGGCATCGGGATGAACACGGGCATCGCGGATGCGTTCGACCTCGGCTGGAAGCTCACGGCATTGCTGCACGGCTGGGGCGGGCCGCAACTTCTGGACAGCTATGAGTGGGAACGCCGGGCAGTAGCCGTTCGGAACACCATCGCGGCCGCCAACAATGCCGATCGCATCGACGCGATGATGAAGGTGACTCCCGCCGGACTGGAGGCGGACACACCGGCGGCCGAAGAGTTGCGCCGGCAGTTCGGCCGGCGCCTGCGTCAAACGTCCAAGCAATTCAATACGGCCGGGCTGCACCTGGGATACCGGTACGCCGACTCCTTCCTGGTGGTGCCGGAGCGTTCGCCCGAACCACCAGACGACCCGCGCATCGTGACCCAGTCCACCTGGCCGGGTTGCCGCGCGCCCCACGTGTGGCTTGAACCGGGCAAGTCGACACTGGACTTGTTCGACGGCGCCGGCTACGTGCTGGTCGCCCTGCCGGGTGCGCCGGAAGCGGCGGTGCTCGCGCAAACGGCCGTCGAACGCGGAATCCCGTTCAAGCGCGCCGACGTCGGCGAGCGGGCCCGCGCGCTGTACGAGAAAGCACTGGTACTCGTCCGCCCGGACGGCACCGTGTGCTGGCGTGGCGACAGCCCGCCCGCGGACGCCAATGCGATTTGGGACGTGGTGGCCGGCTTTCGCGCTCCCACCTGATCACCCCACGCCAGGACAACACATGAAACTCATTCGCTTCAACGAGGGACGCGTCGGCATCGTCGACGGCGAGCGCGTGTTCGACGTCACTGACATCGTCGGCGCCGATCCGCAGGCATGGCCTCCCACTGACATCTGCCGGGTCATCCGGGACTTCGACAGCTTTCGTCCGGCGATCGCCACGCGCCTGGCGACCGGTGCTTCGGTGCCGTTGCAGGCGGTCCGGCTGCAAACTCCGGTGCCCTGGCCGAACAAGCTGATGGCCTACCCGGTGAACTATCACGACCACGCGGTAGAGATGGCATCCCGCGGATTGGCCAACGTGCAGGGCTACTTCCTGAAGTCGAACTCCTCGCTCTGCGGGCCCGCGGATCCCATCGAGCTGCCTGCGCTCGCCGGGCGCGAAGTGCATCACGAGTGCGAGATCGCGCTGGTCATCGGCAAAGAGGGGCGCCAGATCCCCGCCGGCAAGGCTCTGGAGCACGTCTTCGGCTTTGCGTGCCTGCTGGACATGACCATCCGCGGCAAGGAAGAACGGGTCTTTCGCAAGTCGTACGACACGTTCACGCCCGTGGGGCCATGGATCGTCACGGCTGATGAGGTGCCGGATTCGGCCAACATCAACATGAAGCTGTGGGTGAACGGCGAGCTTCGGCAGCAGGCGAATACCCGGGACCTGATCGTCGACATCCCGCAGATGGTCGCGATCGCATCCTCGGCATCCACCCTTTACCCCGGGGACCTGATCGCCACCGGAACCCCGGCCGGCGTCGGGCCGGTTCGCGACGGAGACGTCGTGACGATCGAAGTGGAGCACATCGGCCGGATGGAAATCAAGGTGGTGCAAGGCACTCGCGGTGCCAACGTGGTGTTCGAGAAGCCCTACGAATTCGTGCGCGCAAGCTGAAGGAGAGCGACCCATGCCCACTCAGACCATGCCAGGCGCCCTGGACCCGATCGGCAGCCTCGACGAGCTGTATCCCGTGCTGAATCGCGAGTGCTACACCGCCGGTTGGCACAAGGCGCGACCTTCGCTGTGGAAGGAGCCGCGCACGCCGTTCGCGCCGCGCCAATGGCGCTACGCGGAGGCGCGGCGGCATATCGACCTGGCCGCCCGGTGGATCAGCACGGAGCAGGCCGAGCGGCGGAACCTGCTGATGTTCAATCCTGTCGGCGACAACGACTACGCGTCACTGCCGAACCTGGTCGCGGCCTACCAGATGCTCCGGCCCGGCGAACACGCCTCGGCGCACCGGCACACGCCCAATGCGCTGCGGCTGGTGCTCGATGCCGGCGCCGATGTCTACACGGTGGTGGACGGCGTGCAACTGCCGATGGTGCCAGGCGACGTCCTCCTCACACCGGGGTGGACCTGGCACAGCCACTTCGACCGCGGCCTGGATGACGCGTACTGGATCGACTTCCTCGATGTGCCGCTGGTTCACCGCCTCGAGTCCATGTTCTTCGAAGCGCATCCTGACCATTTCCAGACCGTCGAATCGACGCCGGCCGTGTCGCCGTTTCGCTTCAGTGCAGCCGACCAGGACCGCTTGCTGGCCGATGCCCGTGAGACGGAGGGGGCGCGCTGCGCGCGCCTCTCGGCGCCATCCATGCGCACGGTCGCACTCACCGTGCACCAGTTCGCGTCGCAAGGGCGGCTGCCCGCACGCCGCGATGCCGCCTCGCGCATGTTCGCGGTGATCACCGGCAGCGGCAGCCTGGAGGTGGACGGCGAGACATTCACCTGCCAGCGCGGTGACGTGATCGCGGTGCCGATCTGGAAGACGCACCGGTTCACGGCCGATCAAGGCGCCCGGTTGCTTGAGGTATCCGACGAGCCGGTGCAGCGACTGCTTGGCTTCTATCGCCAAGAACGCATCGGCTGAGAACCCTGGCGCATACAAATCAAATTCACAGGAGACAAACGATGTACGAGATCCCCGACTTCCGTGCAACCCGCATGAGCCGGCGCATGGCGCTCGCCCTGCTCGGCGCGACGGCGGCAGCGCCCGCTTTGGCCGCCGAGCCCTATCCGGATCGGCCGTTGCGCATCGTCGTCCCTTTCCCTGCCGGCGGCGGCACCGACATCGTTGCCCGCCTCGTCGGCCCACACCTGTCAGCCGAATTGAAGCAGCCGATCGTCTTCGACAACCGGGCCGGCGCTGCCACGGTGATCGGCACGGAGGCAGTGGCGAGTGCCGCCCCTGATGGTTACACCCTGCTGTTCACGTCCAGCGCCCTGACCGCCAACGCGTCGCTGATGAAGAAACTGCCGTACGACCCGCTGCGCAGTTTCGTTCCGATCGGTTCGGCGGCGCTGCATCCATTCGTCCTGGTGGCCCACCCCTCGGTACCGGTCAACAGCATGAAGGAGTTGCTCGCTTACGCCAGGCGCAATCCTGGCAAGCTCAGTTACGCGTCGGTGGGGGCCGGCAGCTCCCAACACCTCGGCATGGAGCTGCTGAAGCGCATGGCCGGCATTCACCTCGTCCACATTCCCTACAAGGGCAGTGCGCCGGCCATGACGGACCTCCTCGGCGGCCAGGTGCAATTGATGTTCAACGGCATCTCCCCCACGCTGCCCCACATCCGCAGCGGCAAGCTGAAGGTGCTGGCGACGGATTCAGACCACCGCGTGCCACTGCTTCCGGATACCCCGACGGTGAGCGAATCCGGGGTGCGCGGCTACAAGGTGACCACATGGTCCGGCCTGCTCGCGCCAGCGGGCGTGCCGACCGATGTCGTTGCCCGGCTAAGCGCAGCATGGGCGAAGGTCATGCTTTCGCCCGCCCTGCAGAAGGAACTCACGGAGCGTGGACTCGTCCCGCATGCGCTAGCCCCTGCCGCCTTTGCGCAGTTCCTCAAGGACGACAGGGACGAGTGGGCGAAGCTGGTACGTGAAGCCAGGGTGGAGCCGGAATGAAAACGAGCGAAGGAATAGAGAAGGCCGGCAGAGGCAGACGTATCCTCATTGCAGGCGGCGGCCTTGGAGGGCTCACCGCGGCGCTGGCGCTGCTGCGCAAAGGCTTCGACGTCGAGGTCTATGAACAGGCCAGTGCGCTCGGAGAAATCGGGGCAGGGGTGCAGATCGCCGCGAACGGGACGCGGCTGCTGCAGGACCTGGGCATGAACGATGCCTTGGAACGCATCGGCACCAACATCACCGGCAAGGAGATCCGTCTCTGGAGCAGCGGACGGACCTGGCCGCTGATCGACCTGGGTGCCACCTCCGTCGAGCGCTATGGTGCTCCATATTTCACTTTGCACCGGGCGGACCTGCACGAGGCGCTCGTCGCCGCGATCCGGCGCCTCAAGCCGGACACCTTTCATCTCGGATGCAAAGCTGTCGGCTGCAAGCAGGACGGCGACAAGGTGCTGCTGGAGCTCGAAGGGGGTGCCGCCGCTTCGGGTGATGCCCTCATCGGCGCCGATGGCGTGCACTCGCGCATCCGCCAGGCGCTGTTCGGCGCGGATCGACCGAAGTTCACCGGCTGCATGGCCTGGCGCGGCCTGGTATCCGTCGACCAGCTGCCATCGACGGTCACCCGCACGGGCGGGGTCTTCTGGCTCGGGCCTGGTGCCCACATCGTGCATTACCCCGTGCGCCGGGGGGAGCTGCTGAATTTCATCGGGATTGTGAACCGCGATGACTGGCAGGTGGAATCCTGGACCGCGCGCGGAACCACTGAAGAGTGCCTGAAGGACTTCGAAGGCTGGAACGACGACGTGCACGCGATGGTGCGCGGCATTGCGACGCCCTACAAGTGGGCATTGATCGTGCGGGAGCCCCTGACGCAATGGACCGTCGGGCGCGCCACCTTGCTGGGGGACGCCTGTCACTCCACCCTGCCACTGCTCGCGCAAGGCGCGAACATGGCGATCGAGGACGGCTATCTCCTGGCCCGGTGCCTGGAAGCGTATGCGGATGACCTGCAGGCGGGACTCGAGAGCTACCAGACGCTGCGCCTGGAACGTACCACCCGCATCGTCCAGGCCTCGACCGACCAGCTTGGCCGCAACACCCACCCGGCACTGAGCGACCCGGCGCTGGCGGAGCAGCACATCGCCAAGGAATACGCCCAGGGGCAAGTGGTCAATGACCGCTACGACTGGGTCTACGGCTACGACGCCACCCGTGTCGCCATCCCGTGACGACCGCTCGCTCGACCAAGGAACCCACAATGCACGCCCCGAATCGGTTTCGCCGACTCTTTCTCGCCGCGGCCATCACGGCTTGCGGATTCACCCCCGCGCTGGCGCAGGAGTACCCGCTTGCGCCTATTCAGATCATCTGTCCGAGCGCCCCGGGGGGCGGAAGCGACAAACTGGCACGCCTCTTTGCCAAGGAGCTCGAGAAGCTTGCCGGGCAGCCTGTCGTCGTCCTCAACCGCGTCGGCGCCGGTGCACTTCTGGGCACGCGCGCGGCCCTCACCGCCAAGCCGGATGGCTACACGCTGCTGCTCCACGCGAGCTCTGCCATTGTGGGTAACGCGTTCACGGTGCGTGAAGCCTCCTACGATCCGGCGAAGGACCTGGTGCCGATCGCGACCTTGTCCCAGGTCGGCTTCGCCCTGGTGGTAAACGCCAGCTCGCCGGCAAAATCGGTGGCGGACCTGAGCGCGCTGTTGAAACAGAAGAAGGGTGCAGGCTTCTATGCCTCTTCCAACAATGCGATGGCCGTGGCGTCCGAGCTGTACAAGCAGGCCGCGGGCGTCGACGCCGCCCGGGTCAACTACAAGGCCACCACCGAGGCCATCCTCGGGCTGGCGAGCGACCCCAACATCGATTTCTCCTTCACCGACATGACACTGGCGGTCAGCCAGGCGCGCGGCGGGCGGGTGAAGATCCTGGCCGTCACGCCAGAGCGGCGCGTTGCCATCGAACCCGGCATCCCGACCATGGCCGAAGCCGGGATTCCGAACTACCAGTACGCGACCTTCTTCGGTGTCTGGGCTCCGAAAGAGACGCCGAGGCCGATCGCACAGAAGCTGTCGCAATGGTTCCAGCAGATCGCGAACCGGGAAGACATCAAGGCCGCCCTGATCAAGGACGGGTTCGATCCGTTGCCGGGATCCGGCGAGCAGCTGTCACGCCTGGTGGAAGAGGACTCGAGGCGCTGGAGAGACTTCGTGAAGTCGGGCAAGGTCGACGTCAACTGACCCGAGCGGCCGGCAGAAGATCTGCGCCTGGCGTCGGGCGAAGCAAGCCAGCCGGCCAAAGATCACAGGAGATTTCGTTGGGAGTGCGCGCCGACCGGCGTCCCGGCCGCGCGGGTGCAGAAGGTGAACGCCGAACTCAATCGCGTGCTCGGCACCGCCGCGGTGGCACAACAGCTCGCAGGCGAGGGCGCCTTGCTATGCCGACCACGCCCCGCGCTGGGGCGCGATCGTCAAGGCATCCAACATGCGGGTGACATGACTCGATAGAGATAGGGGCCCCGGTGCCGCCATCCGGGCCGGCCCACGGCCCAGGTTGCGCGTCGAGTCAGGACCTCGGCAGTTACGCCTTCCCCCCGCCGGGGGAAGGCTGGGATGGCGGCGCTCCGCGGCAGCCGAGTTCACCCTTTCCTACAATCCTGTTCCCCTCGCCGACACACGAGTGCCGCCCCCTGACGTATCTTCGGGGTCAAGCCATGCCCACCTACGACTACGACTGCGCCGACTGCGGCAGCTTCGCCGCCATGAAGCGCATCTCCGCGCGCGACGAGCCGACCCAGTGCCCTGTCTGCGATCGGCCGGCCACGCGGCTGGTGTCGGCGCCGCGGCTCGGCTTCATGGAAGGTGACGTGCGCCGGGCCAGCGCGCGCACGGCGGCCGAGGGCGGCTATCCGCGCATGCGGCACGCTGGCGGCTGCAGTTGTTGCTGACCGCGGACGGCTCAGGCTAAAGTCCGGGCCCACCCGCGAACATGGCCGCCCATTCTTCCTCCCTCCAAAGCCGGCTTGCCCACCTCACCACGGCCTGCGCGGTGGAAGGCGCATGCGTGGCGCTCGTCCAGCCCGGCGCCATCGAGGTGGCGGCGGCCGGCTGCCGCGACCGGGAAACGGGCGAGCCGGTCGATGCCGACACGGTCTTCGACGCCGCGTCCCTGAGCAAAACCGTGGTTTCGTACGCCGTGCTGCAACTGGCCGACAGCGGCGTGGTCGACCTGGACCAGCCGCTCGGCGCGCTCCTCCCGCAGCCGCTGGCGCAAGATCCGGCTGCTGCCGGCATGACCATGCGCCAGCTGCTCTCGCACACCGCCGGCCTGCAGAACCAGCGCGGCCGCGATCCGTTGCGGCTGTACTTCCCGCCCGGGGCCTGGTTCAGCTATTCCAGCGTGGGCTTCGCCTTGCTGCAGACCGCCCTTGAAGCGCGCACTGGCGAGCCGCTGGAGGCCACGCTGAAGCGGCATGTGTTCGATCCGTTGGGCATGCGTTCCTCCAGCTTCGAATGGCAGGACCGCTTCCGCGCCAACCTGGCGGTGCCGCACCAACGCGGCAAGCCGATCGACAAGCACTTTCCCCCGGCCGCCAGCGCCTCGTACTCGCTGCAGACCACGGCCGGCGACTACGCTGCCTTCATGGCCGCGGTGTTGCGCGGCGACCGTCTGCGCCAGACCACCCGGCGGCAATGGCTGATGGCCCACGCCAGCGTGCCCAAGGACGCCGTCGTGCACCTGCGCGGCACGCCCCCGGTCACCGACCCGCGCATCGCCTGGGGCCTGGGCTGGGGGCTGGAGCCCGCGGCCGGCACCTTCTTCCAGTGGGGCAAGCTCGACGGCGTGCGCGCCTTCGCGATGGGCAGCATCGCCGAACAACTGGGCCTGGTGATCCTCACCAACAGCAACACCGGCCTGCGCCTCATCGAGCCGCTGGTGCGCGCCGCGCTCCCGGGAGAACACCCGGCGGTCGGCTGGCTGCAGGCCTGCGTCACCGAATAGCGACCGAGCACGGCCGCATCGACACGTCGCCACCGGCCGTTTACATTATGTTTTTCGATCGGAGCGACATGGGCATCGCCGAGTTGCTGAAGTGGCAGTGGAGCGGCTATTCCAGGTACCACCGCTCGCGCGCCAACCTGCTGATGCACATCGTCGTGGTGCCGATGTTCCTGGCAGGGAACATCGGATTGCTGGTGGCGGCCGCCAGAGCGTCGTGGCCGCTGGCGCTTGCGTCGGCGCTGGCGATGATCGTGTCGCTCGCGGTGCAGGGGCGCGGCCACGGCGCCGAACAAGTGCCGCCCGAGCCCTTCACCGGCCGCACCAATGCCGTTTCGCGCATCCTGCTGGAGCAGTGGGTCACCTTCCCGCGCTTCGTGCTGTCGGGTGGCTGGTTCCGGGCGCTGCGCGAGAGCAGCGCGTCCTGAGGCCGGCCTCTATCTCGGGATCTTCACCAGGGTCACGCTGTTGACGAGACTGTTGGCGAGCACGAAGTTGCCATCGGCCGTGACCGACGTGTTGCGCACGATGTTGCCCCCGCCGGGGATCGCCCAGCTCTGGAACTTCTCGTTGGCCGGATCGAAGCGCACCACGGTGTTGGGCGCGGTTCCCGACTCGCTGTACCAGATCACGTTGCCGATCGCGGAGATGCCATAGGGCGCCGACCTGGCCCCGCTGGGTGAAGGCCATTCCTTCACTGCACCGGTGGCCGGGTCCAGCCGGCCCAGCATCCCGCGCGAGTAGTCCGTGTACCAGACCAGGTCGTCGGGCGTGATGGTGATGCGGCGCGGTCGCGAGCCGGCGTTCGGCAGCTTGTACTCGCGCACCGCCATGGTGGCGGGATCGATCGCCGCGACGCCGTTCGTGCCGAACTCGACCACGAAGACCGTGCCTTTCGAATCCACCGCCATGCCGTAGGGGCGGGCACCCGCGGTCGGCATCGTGACCAGCTTGATCTCTCCCGTCGTGGTGTTCATGCGGCCGACCCGGTTGGCGTTCTGGGCCGTGAACCACAACATGCCACGGGCGTCGAACACCAACGTATGCGGATCGCCGACGGCGGGGTCCGGCATCCTGTACTCGGTGACGGCGCCGCTACGGGGGTCGAGCTTGCCCACCAGCGCACCGGTGTTGCCGGTGTACCAGATGTTGCCCTCGCGATCTTCCACCAGCCCGTGCGGCCCGGAGTGCGCGGTCTTCAGCGTGAACTCCCTGACCTCACCGGTCCCCGGATCGACGCGACCGAGCAGGTTCGCCATCTGCCCCGTGTACCAGAGCGCGCCGTCGCGCGTGGCCAGGGGGTCGTGCGGCCGCACGCCCGGGGTGGCTGCCTTGAACACCTGCATGGAGACCTGCAGCGGACCGGGCACGATCACCGCGGGGGCCTTCGGCTTTTCGGGAAAGGTCTTTGCCAGGTAAGGCGTCAGCTCGGCGATCTCTGCGGGCGTGAGGCGCACGCCATGGTTGGTCATCATGTGGATCACCGTGGTCCAGCCCTCCGGCGTATAGCCGCCACCGACGCGCGCCTCCAGCACATGGCAGGCGTAGCACTTGGACGCAGCCAGCTCGCGGCCCGGGCCCGCCGGCAGGTTCTGCTGCCCCCAGGCGCTTGCCGCCAGCAGCAGCGGCGCGGTCGCGCACGCCGTCTTCATCGAAGCGATTCGCCTCATCGCAGCCTCCGGTGTCGAGTGATCGGCTCAGGCTAGCCGCAGCGGCGCTGAAGATCATCGGGGTAAGCCAGGGGCTTGCGTTATCGTCCGAGGGCGTGAACACCGAGCAAGCCCTCGCCCTCTTCGATTCGCTCGCCCCGGCTGCCATCGACTCGATGCGCGGGGCCTGGCGCGGCGAGGGCTTGCCGACCGGACACCCGCTCGACGGCGCCCTGGAGGCCTACCACTGGGCGGGCAAGCGTTTCGACAGCGACGAGGATGTGCATCCGCTCGTGTTCGCGACCTGGGCCGGTGCGTTGTCGCTGCGGCCGGCTTGGCTGGCGCCTTTTCTGCCGCTGGTGATGCGCTGGCCCTGGCTGAAGTCGCAGCCGTTCGCCGCCCTCGCGCGCGCCGGGCTGCCGCTCCTGGCCACCGGTCGTTCCAAAGCCCGGCTTCGCCTGGTGCAGTTCCGCGGCGAGCTCACCGCGACCATGGTGTACGACGAGGTGCCGATCCAGGACGTGTTCCGGCAGCTCGCGGGCGATGCGGTGCTGGGGCTGATGGACTGCAAGGGCATGGAGCGCCCCTACTTCTTCGTCTTGCGGCGGGAGCGCAGCAGCCCGACCAGCCCGTAGGTCTCCGGCGCCGGCAGCGCGTGGGCCTCACCGAAGATCGCCTCGGCGGCCAAGGCGGCCGAGCGCGCCGCGCTCTCCATCGAGCACGGCACGGCCGTGTCGGTCCAGTCGCCGGCGACGAACAGGCCATCCACTGGCGTGCGCGTGCCGGGGCGCAGCAGCTCGGTGCCGGGCGCGGCCTGCGGGATCGCGGCGCGAATGCGGTGCACGCGCGCATGCAGCAGGCTGGCACCACGGGCGGCGGGCGCGAACTCCTCCAGCTCGGCGCGGCTGCGGGCGATCACCTGGGCGTCGCTCCACTGCCAGCGAACGTTGGGGCCGATCGCATTGCAGGCGATGAGCGAGCCAGTGCCGGCGCGCTCCGGCCGGATGTTGGAGAGGTCGTAGAAGTCCGTGTTCAGGTCGGCTGGATTCCACACCCGGGCCCAGAAGCGGTGATCGGTGACGTGTCGGTCCAGCCACAGCATCGTGCTGATATAGGGCGCCCCGCGAAAGCCGGCGGCGGCTCGCTGCAAGGCAGTGAGCGAGGTATTCCCGGTGCGTGCCAGCAGCGGCGCCGCATGCCAGGGCGCAACGGCGAGCACACTGAGCGGCGCCCGCAGCTGCGTGCCATCGCGCAGCTGCACGCCGCGGCAGGCGCCGCCCTCGACCTGGAGGCTGTGGACCACGGTTGCAGTGCGCACCTCGCCGCCCCGGGCGCGGATCGCCTCCGTGCAGGCGGGAACGTACAACTGCGACAGCCCCAGCGCCGGAAAACCGAAGTGATAGCCGCTGCGCCCCAGCATCAGCCGGAACACGCGCATCGCCGATGCGGCAGAGCACTGCTCCAGCGGCACGTTGAGCAGGGCGAGCATGGCCGAGCGCCAGAACCAGTCGATGCCGCGTTCTGTCACGCCCATGACACGCAAGTAGCTCGCCGCATCCTGTGCATCGAGTTCGCGCAGGGTGTGCTCGTTCGCGCGCGCCGCCCGCCAGCCGAGTCGCGTGTGCGAAAGCGCATCGGCGACGGACAGGCGCCGCAGCGCGACCGGGATGTTCGGCAGCCCGTGCAGCGGCGGCGTCCAGCGCACGTTGGCGATCTTGAGCAACTCGCCGGTATCGAACAGGTCGATCAAGGTGTCCGGCTGCCAGGCGACATGGCGGGCGGTGCCGAGCCGCTCCAGCATGCGCAGGAAGTTCAGGTGCTCGGTGCTGACCACGTGCGGGCCGACGTCGATCTCGGTGGCCGTCGTCGGGTCCTGCCAGCTGCGGGCCCGGCCGCCCGGTATCGCCGCGCCCTCCAGCACGCAGACCCGCAGGCCGGCGTCGGCCAGCGCGGTGGCGCAAAACAGGCCGGCCACTCCGGCGCCGATCACCAATGCGTCGAAGGGCTTCGGTTCCGGCACCGGGGGAGCTTACCTGCGCGGCGCTTTTCCAGGGGCCGCCGCACGCCTTGTGATGCCTCGCATCACGCAATTCTATTGGCGCCAATACAGGCCGACTCCTAAGATGGCCCGGCGCCACAGTCGCATGGCGCGCACCCTACTGGAAGTGAGACAAAACATGATGTACCTCCGCAGCAGCCGGCGGTGGGGACAGCTCCTCGCCGGCGCTGTCCTTGCCTTCTGTACCACCGTCCATGCGCAGGAGTGGCCCACCAAGCCGGTCAAGATCATCGTGCCTTACGCTCCCGGCGGAGTCACCGACATGCTGACCCGGTTGGTGGCGAACAAGTTGTCCGTATCAATGAAGCAGTCGTTCATCGTGGAGAACCAGCCCGGTGCCAGCGGCATCATCGGTTCCGACCGCGTGGCCAAGGCGCCGGCAGACGGCTATACCCTGCTGGCATCGGGCATGGCTTCTCTGGTGATCGCGCCGAGCGCTGGGGCCACCCCCTTCGATCCCATGAAAAGCTTCAGCCATGTGGCGCTGCTGGGCGGCCCGCCGCTGGCGCTGGTGGTACATCCCAGCCTGCCGGCGAAGGACGTCAAGGAGTTCATCGCCTATGCGAACGCGGAGCCGGACGGGCTGAGCTACGGGTCACCCGGGTCAGGCACGCACAACCACCTGATGGGCGAGCTGTTCCGCACCCGAACGAACACGAAGCTCACGCACATCTCGTACAAGGGCGGCGGGCCGGCCACGGCGGACCTGCTGGGCGGGCACATCAAGGCAGCCTTCCTCACTTTCAGCACGGTGGCGGAGCAGGTGAAAACCGGCAAGTTGCGCCTACTCGCGGTGACCTCGTCGCGCCGGCTGGCGGAACACGAGGGCGTGCCCACGTTTGCCGAGCTCGGCTATGGCTATCTGACCACCAACAACTGGTGCGGCATCTCGGCGCCGGCGGGCACACCGCCGGCCGTGCTGAACAAGCTGAATGCCGAGATCCAGAAGGCCATGCGCAGCGCCGAAGTGCGTGAGGTGATGAAAAGCGAATTCATCGAGCCCAACTCGCTCGATGCGGCGGGCTTCACCGAGTACTTCGGTAAGGAGATCGCGCGCTGGGCGCCGGTGATCAAGGCCGCGAACCTGAAGCTCGGGGGCTGAAGGCCGATCGGGGCGGAGCGACGCGACGCCCCGATCGCCGCGTTGTCCCCTCAGCCCTGGAACAGGTCCTTCCATTTCGCCTTCACCTGCTCCTGCAGTTCCCGGCTGGCTTCGACCACCGCGGGGAACCTCGCCAGGTACTCGAAGGGCTTGCAGGCGTCGATCACAGCCTTCGACGCCAGCGTAGCCGAGTGCTTGTAGGCGATCGACATCGGATCGGTCTTGGATCCCATGCCGCGCCTGATCAGGTCGAAGTCTTCCTCCGGCTCCGTGCGCGTGGCCACCGCCCACATCACTTCCTGCAGGTTGGCCGGGTCGATGTCCTCGTCCACCACGATCGTGTATTTGGACATGTACGCTCCCGCGCCGCACTGGCTCAGGATGTGGCCGGCCTGGCGCGCGTGTCCCGCATAGCGCTGCTTGATCGAGACCACATTGAAGAGGCGGGCACCGCCGACCTCGTGGGCCCAGACGCTCTGTACGTCCGGCACGCCGGCGGAGGCGAGGGCGTTGAACAGCAGCGCCGAGCGCATCACGGCCTTGGAGTACGAGTAGTCGTTGGGCGGTTTCGAGGGCGGGCTGCCGACCAGGATCGGGTTGTGGCGGTGATAGACCCTTTCGATGCGCACCACCGGTGCTTCCCCGACGTCGCCGGCGTAGTAGCCAAGGAATTCCCCGAAGGGTCCCTCGGGCGCCTTCTCGCCCGGGTAGGCGAAGCCTTCCAGCACCACCTCCGCCGCACTGGGAAAAGGCAGGTCGGTCAGTGCGCCATGCACCACGGAGACCGGCTGGCCGAGGATCGCACCGATGTAGTTGAACTCGCTCATCTCGAAAGGAACCTCGATGCCGGAGATCAGGTAGTTCAGCGGGTCGGCGCCGAGGATGATGGCGACGGGGAAAGGCTTGCCGGCCTTGATGTACTTGGCATGCTGGAGGCTCCCGTGCTTGCCGGGGATCATCATCAGCGTGACGTGCGTGCGGTCCACCACCATGACGCGGTAGGTGCCGACGTTGATCCAGCCCGACTCGAGATCGCGCGTCACGATGGAGCAGCCCGTGCCTATGAAGCGGCCGCCATCCTTCTCGTTCCACAGCGGCGCGGGAAAGGCTTCCACGTTCACGTCTTCGCCCTCGAGCACGTTCTCCAGCACCGGGCCTTCGCTCACGCGCACGGGATCGAACTGCGGTGCCATCGCCTGCCACTGCGCCGGCTTGCCGCGCATCCGCGCCACCAGCCCCTGGTGCGAAGTCTCGAAGCCGAGTCGCAGGATGGCCGACAGCCGCGTCGGGCTGCTCGTGCTGCACGTGAGGACACGGTGTCCCTTGGGGTAGCCGACGATCTCGTCGAACAGCAAGGCGGGTGGCTTGTCCCTCTTGACCACCAGCTGGCTGACGGCGCCGAGCTCGAGGTGCGCATCCGCCCCGAGCACGTCCCTGATCTCGCCGAGATGGCGCATCTCGTCGATCCAGCGGCGCAGGTCCAGGGGATTGGCGGCGGTTTTCTGCTCCATGCTTTGCTTGTGAATCCAGGAAGTTGAAATCGTCGAGCGTGCCTAATGGATCGGATCCCAGCGATGCACCGCCTGCGCATCGAAGCCGAACAGGTCCAGCACGCGGCCCAGGCTGTGGTCCACCATCTGCTCCAGCGTGGCCGGTTTGGCATAGAAGGCAGGCACCGGCGGGTACACGATGGCGCCCGCTTCCGTCACGGCGGTCATGCTGCGCAGGTGGCCCAGGTGCAGCGGTGTTTCGCGGACCATCAGCACCAGCCGGCGACGCTCCTTGAGCACCACGTCCGCGGCGCGCGAAAGAAGGTTGCCGGTGACGCCGGTGGCGATCTCCGACAAGGTCTTGATCGAGCAGGGAGCGACCACCATGCCCAGGGTTTTGAAGGAGCCACTGGCAATGCGCGCGGCTATGTCGGTGGCCGAATAGCTGTAGTCCGCCAGCGCCTTGACTTGCGCTACCGTCAGTTCGGACTCATGGCCCAGCGTCACCTGCGCTGACTTGCTCAGCACCAGGTGCGACTCCACCCCCAGCTGTTTGAGCATCGCCAGCAGGCGCAGCCCATACACGGCCCCGGAGGCGCCGCTGATGCCGACGATCAGACGCGCCCGAGCCGGAGTGCAGGGATCGATGGCGGCCATCAGATGAGCCGCTCGAAGCGCTCCAGGTGGCGCTCGCCCTGGATGAAGGCGCCGATGCCGGAACTCGCCACGCGCTCGAGGAGCTTGTGCTCGCAGGCGTCACCGGCCTGCGGGATCACTTCCATCCACGTATCGAGGCCGTCCGTGCTTTCCGGCCGCCGGCTCAGCGATGCGTCGACGCGCTCCTCCGCCCGCAGCTGCTCCACGTAGCCGCGCGCGCGCGCCAGGAAGGCCTCGGCGTCGCTGGTGCGCACGCGGTAGTAGACGTACAGGTCCATGGTCGGCTCCGGAGTCAGGGCTGATCGATGCGATCAGGCGGACGCCGTTTGTACCGCACATGGCCATGCTGGCGCGGCATCCGTGCCATCAGCAAATGTTAATTTACGCCGGGGGGCCATCACTTTAGATTACCACCCCCTATGAGCCCCTTTGAGCTACTCACGCCGGCGACACTGCGCGAAGCCGCCGCGCTGCTGGATCCCGACACCCCGGACATCCGTCCCATGGGTGGCGGTACCGCACTGATGCTGATGATGAAAGCCGGCGTGCTGCGACCGCGCGCGCTGGTCAGCCTGCGAGCGACCGAGCCGCACCTGCGGGACATCGTGCTGCGCCCGAACGGCGAGCTGGCCATCGGTGCGCTGGTGACGATGTCGCAACTGGAACATTCGGATGCGGTCAGGCGCGCCGCCCCGGCCATCGGGCGCTGCATGACACGGCTGTCGAACGTGCGGGTGCGCAACGTCGCCACCGTGGGCGGCAATCTCGCGCACGCCGATCCGCACATGGACCTGCCGCCGCTGTTGTCGGCGCTGGATGCCTACGTGGTCGCAGTCGGCCCCTCGGGCGAGCGCCGGATCCAGGTCGATGCGTTGATCAAGGGGTACTACGAGACCCGCCTGGCCGGCAATGAACTGATCGCTTCGCTGGTGGTGCCGCCGCAGGCGGGACGGCACAGCGCCTATGTCAAGGTGACCACCCGCTCGGCCGACGACTGGCCGGCGCTGGGCGTCGCCGCCTCGCTGTCCATGGAACGCAATGCGGTTCGCAACTGCCGCCTGTTCGTGGGCGCCGCCACCGACCGGCCGACCCGGTTGCTCGCGGCGGAAGCCGTGCTGGCAGGACAGATTCCCGATGCGGCGCTGCTGCGGCGCGCCGGCGAGGCGGCCGCCGAGGGTGTCGAGTTCCTGGGCGATGCCCAGGGATCGGGCGCCTACAAGAAGGAATTGCTCAAGGTTTACCTCGGGCGTGTCATCACCACCGCGCTGGCGGATGGGAGCGCCGCATGATCGAATCAAAGAAGCCGGATGCGTACGTTGGCACCGCGGTGCCGCGCATCGAGGGCCACGCCAAGGTGACCGGCGCGGCGGAGTACGTGCACAACGTGCGCCTGCCGAACATGCTGCACGCGAAGATCCACCGCAGCCGCGTGGCCCATGGCCGGATCGTGGCGATCGACACGAGCGCAGCCAGGGCCCTGGCCGGCGTGCACTCGGTGTTCACTGGCGAAGACGTGCTGCGCATCATTCCGGATCCGTACTACGGCCCGGCCTTCCATGACCAGCCGATCCTGGCCCTGGGCAAGGTGCGCCACATTGGTGAGCCGGTGGCCGTGGTGCTCGCGTCCGACCCGCACGTTGCGGAAGAAGCGGCCGCGCTGATCGAAGTGGAGTACGAGGAACTGCCGGCGGTCTTCGACGAGGTCGAGGCGCTGAAGTCACGAGCGATCGTGCACGACGAACTGCGGCCGGCGGGCACCTTCCCCGATCTGAAGCACCTGAAGGGCCGAAAGGACACCAACCTGGCGCTGGATTTCCGCCTGCGCCGCGGCGACGTGGAGAAGGCCTTCGCCGCGTCCGACCACGTCTTCGAGCACACCTTCAAGGTGCAGCCGGTGATGCACACGCCGCTGGAACCGATGCTTTCGCTGGCGGAGCCGGATGGCGACGGCATCGTGATCCACTCGGCCACGCAGATGCCGTCCTTCGTGCGCATCGAGATTGCCCGCTTGCTGGGCTGGTCCGAGAGCCAGGTCCGCGTGAAGTCCGGCCTGCTGGGCGGCGGCTTCGGCGCCAAGGTCTACATCAAGCTGGAGGCGCTGGCCGCCGCGCTGGCGCTACTGACTCGCCGTGCGGTTCGCGTCGCGCTCACGATGGAGGAGCAGTTCTACACCATCACCAACCATGCGGCCACGGTTCGCATCAAGAGCGGTGTGCAGCGCGACGGCCGCCTCACCTCCCGCCACTGCGAGATCTGGTGGAACGGCGGCGCCTATGCTGACATCGGCCCGCGCATCACGCAGAAGTCGGGCTTTACCGCCGCCGGGCCGTACGCGATCGAACACGTCCACATCGACTCGTACGCGATCTACACCAATCTGCCGCCGGCTGGGGCGATGCGCGGCTTCGGCGTGCCCCAGCTCGTGTGGGCCTACGAGAGCCACACCGACATGATCGCGCGGGCGCTGGCCATGGACCCGCTCGCTTTCCGGCAGCTGAATGCGCTTCAGGAGGGGCAGGAGCATGCCACCGGCACCGTGATGCGCGACGCCGCAATCCCGCAGGTGCTCGCGGAACTGGGAGAGCGCATGAAATGGCAGCAGCCGCTCGTGCGCAGCGAAGGCACGATCCGCCGCGGACGCGGCATCGCGATCGGGATCAAGGCCTCCATCTCGCCGACCACCTCCGTGGCCATGCTCAACGTGGCTGCTGACGGCAGCGCCACGCTGTACTGCAACACCATCGACATGGGGCAGGGCAGCGACACGGCGATGTCGCAGATCGCCGCCGACACCCTGAAAATCCCGCTGCAACGCATCAAGGTGGTTCGTGCGGACACGGCCGTGACCCCTTACGACATGGGCACGCTCGGGTCGCGCTCGACCTTCCACATGGGACATGCGGTCCGTCTGGCGGGCGAGGATGCACGCGCGCAGCTGCAGGCAATGGCGAAGGCGCTGGAACTGCCGGCCGACACGTCGATCGGCGACTTGTTCCGTCGCAAGCACGGAATGAGCGCCGGCAATGTGATCGGCGTGGGCAACTACACGTCCAGCTACGAACCAGTCGATCCGGCGACTGGCATGTCGCGCAACATCACGCCGTACTGGATGACGGGCGGCACGGGTGTCGAGGTCGAAGTCGACACCCAGACCGGGCATGTGCGCATCAATCGACTGGTGAGCGTGGCCGACGCCGGCAAGGTGATCAACCCCGGCATCATCGCCACGCAACTGTCAGGTGCGGCCATCATGGCGCTGGGCGGCGCGATGACCGAGGAGATGCAGTTCTCGCAAGGCGAACTCACCAACGGTTCGCTGGCGTATTACAAGATCCCCGGCATGCACGACATCCCGCGTGTGATCGAAAACGTGATCGTGGAGTCAGCCCAGCAAAGCGGCCCCTTCGGCGCCAAGGGTGTCGGCGAGTCGGCGAGCTTCGCCGTCTCGCCCGCCATCGCCAACGCGATCGAAGACGCCATTGGCGTGCGCCTGACGACGCTGCCGCTCACCCCCGAAACCGTATTCCGCGCGTTGCGCGAAGCCGAGGGCCGCCCCCTCGCAAAGGACTGACATGGACGCCAAGGGCTCCCTCATTTCGTTCAAGTTGAACGGCGAAACCGTGTCCGGCCATGTGGCGCCGCACCAGTCGCTGATCGAAGTCCTGCGCGGCTTCGGCCTGAACGGCGCGCGCGAAAGCTGCGGCCAGGGCCTGTGCGGCTGCTGCACGGTGACCGTCAACGGCCTGGCCGTGTCGTCCTGCCTGCACCTGGCCGCGCTGGTCGATGGCGCCGAAGTCAACACCGTCGAAGGCTTGGCCAAGGACGGCCGGCTGAGCCCGGTACAGGAGGCGTTCGTCGAATGCGGCGCGTTCCAGTGCGGCTTCTGCACGCCCGGCTTCGTGATGATGACGACGCAGTTGCTCGAGAAGTACCCGGACCCGACCGACGAGCAGACCCGCGCGTACTTGTCGGGCAACCTGTGCCGCTGCGCCACCTATCCGGAGGTCGTGCAGGCCGTAAAGGTCGCCGCGCTCAAAACCGGCCGCATTGCACTTTCGCAGCCGGTCGGCGCCGCCTGAAGATTTCAAGAAGACCCAAGGAGACAAGATGAAAACACGGTTTGCCCAAAGCCTCGCGGTGCTCGCGGCAGGGTGCCTGGCCAGCGTGAACATGGCGGTGGCCCAGCCCGCCTCCGACCAGCCGATCCGCCTCATCGTGATTACGGCCCCCGGGGGTGCCGCGGACCAGTTCGCACGCATCGTCGGCGAGCGGCTGTCCACCGCCCTGGGCCGCACGGTGCTGGTCGAGAACAAGCCCGGCGCCGGCGGCAACATCGCCAGCCAGTTCGTGGCCAAGGCGGCCCCCGACGGCAACACCTTCCTCATTACCTCCAACAACCACACGGTGAACCCGTCGTTGTATGCCAAGCCCGGCTACAGCTTCGATGAACTGGTGCCCGTGGTGCAGATCGCACGGGGTCCCAGCGTGCTGGTTGTGCACCCGACCTCGCCGTTCAAGAGCGTCAAGGAGCTGATCGAGTCAGCGAAGACCAAGCCCCTGCCTTACGGTTCGATCGGCGTAGGCAGCGGCGCGCACCTGGTGGCCGAATGCCTGAAGGCGACCACCGGCGCCAAGCTGGAACACGTTCCGTACAAGGGCGGTGCGCCGGCCGTGGCTGACGTCGTGGGCGGCCAGGTGCCCGCGGTGATGACGACGCTGGCGTCGGCAGGCAGCTTCATCAAGGCGGACCGCATTCGCGCGCTCGCGGTTTCGAGCAACGGGCGCTGGGCGCTCACGCCGACGATTCCCACGCTGGGCGAGAACGGCTGGGGCGAGTGCTCGATCGAAACCTGGATCGGGATGATGGCGCCCAAGGGAACGCCCGGGGCCATCATCGCCAAAGTCAATGCGGCGACCGCGGCGATCCTCAAGGCGCCCGAGGTCAAGGAAAAGATGGTGCCCACCGGCTACGAGCCGGTCGGCGAGTCGACCGAAAGGTTCGGCGCCATGCTGCGCACGGACCTGGACAGGATGACCAAGCTGATCAAGCAGGCCGGCATCTCGGCTGAATGAAAAAGACAGGACTTCCCATGACGCAATTCAACCTGAACTGGCCCGACGGCAAGCGCATCGCCGTGGTCTTCAACGTCTGCCTGGAGGGCTGGTCCGACGGCAAGGCCCCCGGCATCAGCCCGATGGGCAACCCGCTGCCGCCCACGCCGGGCCTGGTGGACACCATGGCGAATTCGTGGGCCGCCTACGGCATGAAGCGCGGCATCTACCGCCTGCTGGACTCGTTCAAGAAGTTCGACGCCAAGGCCAGCGTGATGGTCAACGGCGTGATCGCGGAACGCGCGCCGGAATCCATTCGCGCCTGCGTCGAAGGCGGCCACGAGATCATGGGCCATTCCTACGCCATGGACGTGGTGCCGCTGCTGCTCTCCGAAGAAGCCGAGCGCGCCAACATCAAGCGCACAACGTCCCTGCTCGAGGAAGCCGCCGGCACCAAGGTGCGCGGTTGGTTGAGCCCGCGCGGCACGCCCAGCGTGCGCTCAGCGCAGTTGCTGGCGGAGGCCGGTTACCAGCACTTCGGCGATGTGTTCGACGACGACCTGCCCTACACGCAGACCTTCGGCGACAAGAGCATCGTCTGCATCCCTTTCGGCACCGACGTCAACGACATGCCCTTCATGAAGTTCGGCACGGAGCCGGCAGCCATGCTGGAAAGCTTCCGCCAGAACCTGGACATCGCCCGCAAGACGGGTGAACCGACGATCATCGACGTCACTTCGCACGCGCACATCTTCGGTCATCCGCGCGGGGCCTACTACCACGAGCGCATCATCGAAGCGGCCATCGAATGCCGGGACGCCTGGATTTGCACTCGCAGCCAGATCGCTGACCGCCACGTCGCGGCCAGCCGGTAAGCGGCCGATGGAACTCGCAGGTACGCAGGAGATCCGGCGCGATCCGGCCGGGGTGTGGGCGTCGCTCAACGATCCGGCGGTGCTGCAGCAGTGCATTCCCGGGTGCGAAGCCTTGCTTCCCGATGGCGAGAACGCCTATCGCGTGGCCGTCCTGGCAACGGTCGGGCCAGTGAAGGCCCGCTTCAGCGGCAAGCTCGCGCTTTCGGATATCCGCCCGCAAGAGGGCTATACGCTGACCTTCGAAGGCACCGGTGGCGCCGCCGGCTTCGCGAAGGGCGGCGCTACCGTACTGCTGGCACCCAGCGCCTACGGCACCATGCTCAGTTACACGGCCAACGCCAAGGTGGGCGGAAAGCTGGCACAGGTCGGCGCCCGCTTGATCGACGGCGTCGCGGCCAAGATGTCGACGGAGTTCTTCACCCGCTTCAAGCACGTGGTTGAAATGCCGGTCGCGGTGACCGCGCCGGCCCCTGCCGAAAGCGTCGCCATGCCGGTGAAGGCCAGCCTCCCCACGCGTTCCTTGCCGTCGCCGATCGCGATGGGCGCGTCCTTCGCCGGCGCGGCCGCCATCGCATTGTTCTTGTATTTCTTCCGGGCACAGTGATGGCAAGCTTCAGCGTGCAGCAGGTGCTGCGTGACCTGCAGGTCGGCGGCGAAACCTACGGCTACTGCAGCCTCGCCGCGCTGGAGGCCCTGGGCTATCCGCGCGTCGCCCGCTTGCCGTACACACTCAAGGTGGTGGTGGAAAGCCTGCTGCGCCAGCAGGCCGACGGCAGTGGAGGCCCCGAGGACCTGGAGGGCCTGCTCGATTGGCTGGCCAGCGGCGAGCCGGGCCGGGAGATCGGTTTCAAGCCGGCGCGGGTGATGATGGTCGACGCCTCGGGCATTCCCCTGCTGGCGGACCTCGCGGCGATGCGCGATGCAATGGGCGAGCTGGGCGGCGATCCGTCCCGCATCAACCCCGCCGTCCCGGTCGAGTTCGTCATGGACCACTCGATCGCCGTGGACCACAGCGGCACGCCCGACGCCCTGCGCCAGAACCTGCGGCTGGAGTTCAGCCGCAACCTCGAGCGCTATGCGTTCGTCCGTTGGGGCGCTCAGGAGTTCCAGAACATCCGGGTGATCCCGCCGGGGGCGGGCATCTGCCACCAGGTGAACCTGGAGTACCTGGCACGCGTGGTTTGCGAGGGCGATGTCGGCGGGCGCCGCATGCTGTATCCCGACTCCGTGCTGGGCATGGACAGCCACACGCCGATGATCAACAGCATCGGCGTGGTCGGCTGGGGCGTAGGCGGCCTGGAGGGAGCGGCGGCGGCGCTGGGCGAACCGATTTCCATGGTGATCCCCCCGGTGGTGGGCTGCCGCCTTTCAGGTCGCGCCCGGCCGGGCGTGACGGCCACCGACATCGTGCTGACGATCACGCAGGCGCTGCGGCGCGAGAACCTGATCGGCTACTTCGTGGAGTACACCGGCCCCGGCGTCGATGCGCTGGAGGCGGCGGATCGCTCCACCATCTCCAACATGACGCCGGAGACGGGCGCGACCATGGGCTTCTTTCCCGTCGATGTCGAGACGTTGCGCTTCCTGCGGCTGACCGGCCGCGCCGAGCAGCACATCGCCCTGGTCGAGGCGTATGCGCGCGCGCAGGGCCTTTGGCGCGACGCTGAAAGCGCCAGCCCGGAGTACTCGCGCTACATCGACGTCGACCTCGCTGCCATCGAACCGTGCGTCGCGGGCCCGCGGCGGCCGCACCAGCGCGTTCCGCTCGGCAACGTGCCCGCCACCTTCCGCGAGTCATATCCGCAAAGGGCTGGCCAGGAGAAGCACGCAGCCGTGCATGACGGGGACGTCGTCATCGCGGCCATCACCAGCTGCACCAACACTTCCAATCCCTCGTCGATGATCGGCGCCGGCCTGCTTGCGCGCAATGCCGTGGCGCGCGGCCTGACGGTCCCGGCGTGGGTGAAGACCTCCCTGTCGCCAGGTTCCCGGGTCGTGCCCGAGTACCTGCAGAAGGGCGGGCTGCTGGAGCCGCTGCAGGCGCTGGGGTTCCACATCACCGGCTTCGGCTGCATGACCTGCATCGGCAACTCGGGGCCCCTGGCGGAGGACGTGACTGCGGCCGTGCAGCAGGACGACCTGGCCGTCGCCGCGGTGCTGTCGGGCAACCGCAACTTCGAGGGTCGCGTGCATCCGCTGACCCGCGCCAACTTCCTGGCCTCGCCCGCGCTCGTCGTCGCCTATGCCCTGGCCGGCTCGGTGCTGACGGACCTGGCGACGCAGCCCCTGGGGCGCGACGACGAGGGGCGGGACGTCTACCTGCACGAGATCTGGCCCGCTGACGAAGAAATCCGGCAGGTTCGCGACGCCAACCTCTCCAGCGCCTTGTATCGCGAGCAGTACCTGGACATCGAGCGTGGCACGCCCGAGTGGCAGGCCATCCGCACCAGCACCGGGGCCACCTTCGACTGGGAGCCGGCCAGCACCTACATCCGCCGACCGCCGTTCTTCGACGCCATGGCGCCGCAGCCGCAGCCTCCCAGCGAGATCCAGGGGGCGCGGGTGCTGGCGATGTTCGGCGACATGCTGACCACGGACCACATCTCGCCGATCGGCGCCATCGCCGCCGGCACGCCGGCGGCGCAATATCTCGAGTCCCTCGGCGTCGCCAGCGCGGACTTCCAGAGCTACGGTTCACGCCGGGCCAACCATGACGTGATGCGGCGCGGCACCTTCGCCAACATACGCATCCGCAACGAGATGACGCCCGAACTCGAAGGCGGCTTCACCCGGCACCAGCCCTCGGAGCGCGTGCAGACCATCTTCGAAGCGGCGGAGCAGTACGCGGGCGACGGCGTCCCGCTGGTGATCATCGCGGGCACCGAGTACGGTGCGGGTTCGTCCCGTGACTGGGCGGCCAAGGGTGCCAGGCTGCTGGGCGTCAAGGCGGTGATTGCGGAATCCTTCGAGCGCATCCATCGCTCCAACCTGGTCGGCATCGGCGTGCTGCCGCTGCAGTTCACCGGCAGCGATAACCGGAAAAGCCTGCGCCTGGACGGCAGCGAACGCTTCGACGTCGCTGGACTCGCGGGGACCATCCAGGCTGGCGCAACCCTCGCTTGCACCATCACCCGTGCCAGCGGCCAGCAGCAGCGCATCGCGCTCAAGCTGAGGCTCGACACGCGGCGGGAGGTGGACTACTACCGCAACGGCGGCATACTGCTGACGGCGGTGCGGGAGCGGCTGCAATGACGGACCGGAAAGCGCGCGTCGTCTTCCTCCACGGCCTGGACCCGCGGCTGGTGCAGTGCATCGTCGCCTGCAACCCGCCGGGCTTCGAGACCGTGGCGATCGACGCCAGGTCCCCCGAGGACACGCAGGTCGAAGCCGTGCGCGACGCCGATTTCCTGATGATCTACCGGGCCAAGCCAAAGGCCTCCGTGTTTCGCGCCGCGCGGCGCGCGAGGCTGGTGCAGCTGCTCTCCGCCGGCTACGACATGCTGGACCTGCCGCTGCTGCGCGAGCTGAACCTGCCGCTGGCCAACAACGCGGGGGCCAATTCGTACGCCGTGGCCGATCACGCCGTACTCGCGATGCTGGCGCTCTACCGGCGCCTGTTCGCGGGTGACGCGTCGGTGCGACAGGGCCGGTGGCAGGCGGAGATCGACGGCACCAACACCTACGAGATGGCCAACAAGCTGGTGGGGATCGTGGGGCTGGGCAACATCGGGCGCAAGGTGGCGCGCCGCGTCCAGGCCTTCGACGCCAACGTGCAGTACCACAACCGCACGCGGCTTGCGGCTGGCGAAGAGCGCGAGCTGAACGTCCGCTGGGTGCCTCTTGACGATTTGTTCCGCACTTCCGACATCGTGTCGCTGCACACGCCGCTGGACGAACAAAGCCGTCGCATGGTGAACGCCGAACGGTTGGCCATGATGAAACCTACGGCCACGCTGATCAACACCGCCCGCGGCGAAGTGGTTGACCAGCCAGCGTTGATCGATGCGCTGCGCACCAAGCGCATCCTCGGGGCGGGGCTCGACGCTTTCGACCCGGAGCCGCTGCCCGGCGACAGTCCCTTGCGCGACCTGGACAACGTGGTCCTCTCGCCGCACAGCGCCGGCACTACCTGGGACACATGGACCCGGCGTGGCGATTTCGCCTATGGCAACTTCCAGAGGGTCTGGAGCGGGGCGCCCGCCGACGCGCTGGTCTAGCTGCTGCCACGAGAATTTCCCCGAGTTGGAGAGAAAACAATGAAAAGCTTCAGGCGCGCCCTGGCGGAGGAATCCCCGCTGCAGATCGTCGGTACCCTCAATGCCCAGACGGCCCTGCTCGCCAGGCACGCAGGGTTCCGCGCAATCTACCTGTCAGGCGGCGGCGTCGCGGCCGGATCGTTGGGCATGCCGGACCTGGGCATCAATACCCTGCACGACGTGCTGATCGACGTGCAACGCATCACGGACGTCTGCGATGTGCCACTGCTGGTGGACATCGACACCGGCTTCGGCCCGAGCGCTTTCAACATCGCCCGCACCGTGAAGTCGCTGGCCAAGGCAGGCGCTTCCGCGTGCCATATCGAGGACCAGGTCGGCGCCAAGCGCTGCGGCCATCGTCCGGGCAAGGAGGTGGTGACCAGCCAGGAAATGGCCGATCGCATCAAGGCGGCCGTCGACGCCCGCACCGACCCCGAGTTCTTCGTGATCGCGCGCACCGACGCCATCGCCGCCGAAGGCATAGACGCTGCGATCGAGCGCTCGCTCCGATGCGTCGAAGCGGGGGCGGACGGTATCTTCGCCGAGGCGGCGACCAGCCTGGAAACCTATCGCCGCTTCGTCGACGCGGTGAAGGTTCCGGTGCTCGCCAACCTCACAGAATTCGGCAGCACGCCGCTGTTCACAGTCGAAGATCTGCGAGACGCCCGTGTTGCGATGGCGCTCTATCCGCTGAGCGCCTTCCGCGCCATGAACCGCGCTGCCGAGAACGTGTACGCCACCATCCGGCGCGATGGCACGCAGCGCGCCGTGGTCGACACCATGCAGACCCGCATGGAGCTGTACGACACCATCGGCTACTTCGCTTTCGAGAAGCACCTCGACGAGCTGTTCGCGCCTGCCAGCGCGGTGGCCAAATGAGCGCGCAGATCGAGGTCCGCGCCACGTACATGCGCGGCGGTACCAGCAAGGGCGTGTTCTTCGTGCCCGACGACCTGCCGGCGGCAGCGCGGAACGACGCGCAGGTGCGCGACCGGCTGCTGCTGCGGGTGGTGGGCAGTCCCGACCCCTACGAAAAGCACATCGACGGCATGGGCGGCGCCACCTCGAGCACCAGCAAGGTGGTGCTGGTCTCGCGCAGCATGCGGCCGGACTGCGATGTCGACTTCCTCTTCGGCGCGGTCGACATTACCCAGCCATTGATTGACTGGAGCGGCAACTGCGGCAACCTCACGACCGCGGTCGGGCCGTTCGCGATCCAGCGGGGCCTGGTGCAGGCGCCGCGCCACGGCATCGCCGTGGTCCGCATCTGGCAGGCCAACATTGGCAAGCGGATCATCGCCAGCGTGCCCATGCAGGACGGTGCAGTGGTCGAGACCGGCTCCTTCGAGCTCGACGGCGTGCCCTTCCCGGGCGCCGAAATCGCGCTGGAATTCCTGGATCCGGGCGGTTCGGATGCCGAGGGGGCGCAGCTCTTCCCCACGGGACGCGCTGCCGAGATTCTGGACGTGCCGGGTATCGGCGCGATCGAGGTCACCCTGATCACCGCCGGCAATCCGACGGTCTTCGTGCGCGCTGACGCGCTGGGACTCTCCGGCATGCAGATGCAGGGCGACGTCAATGGCGATCCGGCACTGCTGGCGAAACTGGAGGCGATCCGCGCCCACGGTGCGGTGGCCATGGGGCTTGCATCTTCGGCGCAGGAGGCGACCGCGCAGCGGCCCGCCACGCCCAAGATCGCGTTCGTCTCGTCGCCACAGGCCTATCGCACTTCCAGCGGGCGCGAGATGGCGGCCAGCGACTACGACCTGGCGGTGCGGATCCTGTCCATGGGCAAGTTGCACCATGCGGTGACCGGCACTGGTGCCGTCGCAACGGCTGCGGCCGCGGCCATTTCGCAAACCGTGGTGGCTCGCGCCATCGCCGCTGGCTCGCGGCCGGTTCTGAGAGTCGGCCATCCTTCGGGGCTGCTGAAGGTGGGCGCCGAGGTGAGCGGTTCGGGCGATGACGCAAAGGTGAAAGCAGTGCGTCTCAGCCGCACGGCCCGCCGGCTGATGGACGGCGTGGTGCTGGTGCCGCCCGGGTTCTAGTCGACCAAGGTCGCGCCGGGCCAGCGGCCCTCGCGCACGGTGACCTGGATCAGGTCCATCAGTGCGCTCGTCACGCAGCGGGCGGCTGCTGAAGTGCGGCGCGTCGTCGGCAGGCACAGCGCCAGGTGGCGCTGCAGGTTCGGTCCACCCAACGGCGCCGCGGACAGGCTACCGTCGCAGAGGTCGCTCGACACGCCGGCGCTGGGCAGCACCGTCCAGCCGACCCCGTGCCGCACCAGCGATTTCTGCATGTCCATCGCGTTGACCTCGGCCACGATGACGAGCTCCACGTTCTCCAGCGCGCAGGCATGTTCCACGGTCGTACGCATGGAGTGTGGCCCGCTGGGCAAGACCATCGGTCGCCCCCTCAGGGCGGTCAGTGGCTGCGGCTGCTCGGGGGTCAGCCCGGACCGCGGTGGTCCCACCAGGAACAACTGCTCGTTCAGCACGAAGCGGGTTTCCACCAGCGGCCCCGGCTTGGGGTCGTTGACGATGGCGACTTCGAGCTCGCCGTTCTGGATCGCCAGCTGCAGGGGGCCTCCGTAGCCGCTGTGCAGGCGCATGCGGATCTGCGGATGGCGCCGCTTGATGGTGGCCACCAGGTCGCCGGCGAGCAGGTCGCAGATGCTCGAAGGCATGCCCACGTTGACGAAGCCGGAGACTACACCGTTGGAAGGCTTCACTTCGGCGCGCGCTTCTTCCAGTTCGCGCATGACGCGGCGGGCGCGCTCCAGCAGCGCGCGGCCGGCTTCGGTCAGCTCCATGCCGTTGCGCTCGCGCAGGAACAGCGGAGTGCCGAGGTCTTCCTCCAGCAGGCGCATCTGGCGCGAGATCGCCGGCTGCACGATGTTCAGCAACTGCGCAGCCTTGGTCGCACTGCCGCATTCGGCAATCGCGAGGAAAGTCTGCAGCTGCTTGAAGTCCATGGCGCGGCCATTGTCGCGCAGGAAGGCCGGAGAGCCGACCTACTCCGGCGCGTAAATGCTCGGATCCGAATACACGGCCGACATCGGCATGCGCACGCCCGCCAGGAAGTCGTCGACACAGCGCAGCACCAGCGGGCTGCGCAGCCGGTCGGCGTTGGCGCGGATCTCGTCGGCGGTCATCCAGAGCGTGCGCACGATGCCGATGTCGAGCTGGCGGCTGTGATCCTGTCGGCCCAGCTCGCCGGTGAAGGCGAAGCGCAAGTAGGTGATGTCCTCGCCGGTCGCCTTCTTGATGAAGCGGGACATGTAGATGCCCAGCAAGGCCGTCGGCTTGAAATGCCAGGTGGTTTCTTCCAGCGCCTCGCGGGCGCAGCCCTCGGCGGGCGACTCGCCCGGCTCCAGGTGGCCGGCGGGGTTGTTCAGGCGCAGCCCGTGCGAGGTTTCTTCCTCCACCAGCAGGAAACGGCCGTCGCGCTCGATCACTGCGGCCACGGTGACACTGGGTCGCCAAACATTGTCCATGGCGCATTATCTTGTTCTTCAGCAGAATGTGGCGTCGCCCGCCCCCGCCCGATCCATGCCCCGCCTCCTTCTCGCGCTGCTTGCCCTGCCCTTCGCCGCCCTCGGCCAGTCCCGGCTGCCGCCGATCCAGGCGCCCGCCGCCGCCAATCCCTACGGACTCGGCGCGCTGTGGGGGCAGGGCGACATCGTGTCGCGCGCCACCATCGTGATCCTCGTGGTGATGTCGCTCGCCAGCTGGTACGTGCTGGTCAGCAAGCTGCTGGCGCAGTCGCGCCTGGGCGGCCAGGGCAAGGCGGCCAACGCCAGTTTCTGGAAGGCCGATTCGGTGCAGCAGGGCGCCGGCGACCTGCAGGCCGGCAGCCCCTATCGCTTCATCGCCGAGGCGGCGCTCGAAGCCACCCGCAAGCACGACGGCCTGATCGGCAAGGTGGACCTCAATACCTGGGTCGGCCAAAGCATAGAGCGCGCGGTCGGCACGGTGCACAGCCGCACGCAGGAAGGGCTGGCCGTGCTGGCCACGGTGGGTTCCACCGCGCCCTTCGTCGGGCTGTTCGGTACGGTCTGGGGCATCTACAACGCGCTGGTGCGCATCGGCGTCTCCGGGCAGGCCTCGATCGACAAGGTGGCCGGCCCGGTCGGTGAGGCGCTGATCATGACGGCGATCGGCCTGGCGGTGGCGGTCCCGGCAGTGCTCGGCTACAACTGGCTGGTGCGGCGCAACAAGGTGGCGATGGACACGGTGCGGGCCTTCGGGTCGGACCTCCATACGGTGCTGCTCGCGACCGGCGGGAAGGGCGCCTGATGGGCATCCGCTACGCGGCGCAGCAGGAGGGCGAGGACGCGCTCATCGCCGAGATCAACACCACGCCGCTGGTGGACGTGATGCTGGTGCTGCTGATCATCTTCCTGATCACGATCCCGGTGGTGAACAGCTCCATCGCCGTCAGCCTGCCGCGCGAGCAGAACCTGGCCCGCGACGCGCAGCAGGAAAACGTGATCGTCACGGTGGACGCCCAGGGGGCGATCTACTGGTTCGAAACGCGGCTGCCCGATGCCAAGGCGCTGACCGAGCTGCTGGCGAAGATCGCCGCGATGCAGCCGCAGCCGGAACTGCACATCCGTGGCGATGTCCGCGCCGACTACGAGTCGATCGGCCGGGTGGTGCTGGCGGCGCAGCAGGCCGGCCTGGCGCGCATCGGCTTCCTCACGGAGCCGCCGAACCGATGAACATCCGCGCCGGCACCGAGCCCGATCCGGAACCGATGGTCGACATCAACACCACGCCGCTGGTGGACGTGTTGCTGGTGCTGCTGGTGATGCTGATCATCACGATCCCCATCCAGCTGCACGCGGTCAGCCTGGAAATGCCGGGCCGCAACAGCCCGCCGCCGCCGTCCGTGCCCGTGGTGGTGCAACTGGAGGTGGACGCCGGCGGCCGCTATCTCTGGAACGGCGAAGCCTTGCCGGACCGGGCCGCGCTGGAGGCGCGGCTCGCCGAAGCCGCGCGGCAACCGGAGCAACCCGAAATCCACCTGCGGCCCGACCGGCGCGCCAAGTACGACGCGGTCGCTGCTGCCCTCACCAGCGCGCAGCGCTACGGCCTGGCCAAGATCGGCCTGGTGGGCACGGAGCAGTTCGCGCCATGACGACCCCGCAAGTCGCCGACATCCTGTTGATGTATGCGGTGATCCCGCTCTGGCTGCTGGCCGGTTTCCTGGACTGGACGTGCCACCGTCGCACCGGCATCGAGCGCACCAGCGGGCTGCCCGAGAACATCTTCCACTGGGTGCTGATCGCCGAGGGCGGGGTGGCGCTGCTGGCGGTGGCCTTGCTGGAGGCCAATGCGGCGGTGCTGCTGCTGGTGTTCGCGGCCTTCGTCGCGCACGAGGCCACCACTTATGTGGAGCTGCGCTACACCGTGCCGCTGCGGCGGGTCGGTCCGTTCGAGCAGATGGTGCACAGCTTCATGGAGATCCTGCCGCTGGTGATCCTGGCGCTGCTGGCCGTCGTGCGCTGGGACGACGTGCTGGCGCTGTTCGGCGTCGGCCGGCCTGACTTCACCGTGCGCAGCAAGCTGGAACCGTGGCCGGGCGAGTACCTGCTGGGGATGGCGACCGCCGTGGTGGTGCTCAACCTGTTGCCGCTGGCGGAAGAAACCGTGCGCTGCCTGCGCGCCCGCCCCCTCAGGCCTCGTACTCCGGGGCGCCCTGGACCCACATGAAGGACTGCAGGTCGATCATGTCGCGCGCCTTGAATCCGGCTTTGCGGTCGAGGTCGCGGCGGATCACGGCGGCGAAGGTCAACAGGTCCTGGTAGCCGGCCCACGACGGCGTCGGGCTGTACGCCAAGGCGTAGCCGTACAGGTGCGCCGCCCGCCGGGTCGCCCGCGGCTTGAAGAACAGGTGGCGGTCAGGGCGCGCCACGAAGCCGAACACGGTGGCGACCGGCCACGTCAGCACCGGGCTCTTGCGCACCGGCAGGTCCGCCAGCGCTTCGATCCAGTCGATGAACTTGCGCTGCGTGGTGCCGGCCCCGTAGAGGAAGGCGTAGAGCTCGGTGGCGAACAGGCGGGCGCCGGCCGGCGACTTCAACGCATCGCGCAAGGCCATGCGTTCGAACGAGGACAGCAGGTTGGAGCGCGACTCGATGCGCACTGCGGCATCGCCGATGGCGCGAAACTCGCCGCGTGCCAGCAGCTTGCGGAAGGCGGCGGGACCGAGCTCGTTTTCCCACTCGAGCCGGGCGCGCTCCTTGCCCGAACGCTCGGCGACCTGATAGGTTTCGTCGTCGAAGCCGTAAGGGTAGAAAAGTTCGAATTTGCGGCGGCAATGCGCCGCTCCGAGGTAGATGACGTTGGATGCGGCGGGACCGGCGAGGGAGAACGGAAGGAAAGCTGCGCGTGCCATCCGGTCAGTGTTCGCCGCCCCTCAAGCTCATCCTTGTCGGACGCCGCCTCGCCGGCCTGTAGGACTCAGCCGTACCGGGCCAGCCGGAGCTCGGAAATTTCAGATGGTGCACCGATGCGCTTGGGCGGACCCCAATAGCCGGTCCCACGGCTGACGTAGACCCGCAAACCGTCGAGCTGGTGCAAGCCCGCCACGTACGGCTGCTGAAGCGGCACGAACAAGGTCCACGGCAGGAACTGCCCGCCGTGCGTATGGCCGGAGATCTGCAGGTCGAACCCGGCACTCGCGGCGGCCGCGGCGGTACGCGGCTGGTGCGCCAGAAGCACGCGCGGCAGTCCCGCCGGAGCCCCGACCAATGCCGCAGCCGGATCGCTCTTGTGCGCGGAGTCGAAGAGATGGCCGGTGTAATCGGGCACGCCGGCCAGCACCAGCGAGGCGCCGCCATGCTGCAGCACCACGTGTTCGTTGTGCAGCACGCGGATGCCGAGGCGCTGGATTTCCTTCACCCAGCCGTGCACGCCGGAGTAGTACTCGTGGTTGCCGGTGACGAAGAAGACGCCATGGCGCGCTTTCAACGCCGCCAGTGGTGCCACGTGTGCCGCCAACTCCGGCACCGAGCCATCGACCAGGTCGCCGGTGATGGCGATCACGTCCGGATGCAGGGCATTGACCCGCTCCACGATGGCTTCGAGGTAGCCATGCTTGATGGTCGGGCCGACATGGATGTCGCTGATCTGGACGATGCGAAAGCCCTCCAGCGCGGGGTCCAGGCCGGCCAGCGGCACCTGCACCGTCTTGACCCGCGCCAGCCGGCGGGCGTTGAAGAAGCCCACCAGCGAGGAGGCCAGCGCCAGCAAGGGGACGGCGATGGCGCTGTCGGCGGCCAGGCCCGCGGGCGTCGCACCGGCCAGGCCCAGGCCCACCAGCAGCAGGTCGCGCAGCAAGGTCAGGACCAGCAGCGAGGAGAACAGCCCCATGAACAGCATGCCGACCCACGTGAGCCGGTCGGCGGCGGCCCCCTGCGCCAGCCGCCGCGCCATCAGTCCGGCCGGCACCAGCAGCGTGGAGGCGGCCAGCAGGAGGGCGAGCACGATGGCCG
>JAQGMY010000184.1 GCA_028292105.1 Ramlibacter sp. | reverse complement strand
AAGGTGCCGCTGCTGCCCTTGATGATGGACGGGCATCGGCCCGACATCCGGCTGCAGCCGCCGAAGCTGAACCAGCATGGCCCCGAATTGCTGCGCGAACTGGGCTACGAGGAGGCGGAGATCGCGCGGCTGTTCGCGGGGATCGGGGTCGACGGAACCGGTGCGTAGGGTGTGCAAGCTCCGCTTGCGCACCATTCCCGCACCCTGCGAAATCAAGGCGCAATCGGCGGCTCGCTGGCCTGCATTCGTGACCTGCGCGCGCATAATCCGGCCTGCATGGACAAGCTCAAGCAGCTCGAATCCTTTGTTTCGGTGGCCACGAGGGGCAGCCTGACGGCCGCGGCCCGGGCGGAAGGCGTGGCGCCCGCGATCATGGGCCGCCGTCTCGATGCCCTCGAAGAGCGCCTCGGGGTCAAGCTGCTGGTGCGCACCACCCGTCGCATGTCGCTGACGCACGAAGGCAGCGCCTTCCTGGAAGACTGCCAGCGGCTGCTGGCGGACTTTGCCAATGCGGAGGCCAGTGTCAGCGCCGGCGGCGTCAAGGCCACCGGCCACTTGCGCATCACCGCGCCGGCGGGCTTCGGCCGCCGCCACGTCGCGCCGCTGGTGCCCGAGTTTCGCGGCCAGCACCAGGACGTCACCATCTCGCTGAACCTGAGCGACCGGGTGGTCGACCTGGCGGGAGAGGGCTTCGACTGCGCGGTGCGGGTCGGCGACTTTCCCGACTCCTCGCTGGTGAGCGTGCGGCTGGCCGACAACCGGCGCTTGTGCGTGGCCACACCCGGCTACCTGCAGCGGCACGGAACGCCGGAGCACCCGCACGATCTCCTCAGGTTCGACTGCCTGACCTTGTCCAGCGATGCTTCGCAGACCCGTGGCTGGGCGTTCATGCTGGCCGAAGCGGGGCTGACGCACTTCAAGCCTGCCGGCCCGCTGGATTGCTCCGACGGCCAGGTGCTGCACGACTGGTGCGTGCAGGGCTGGGGCATCGCCTGGCGCAGCACCTGGGAGGTGGAGCAGGAGATCGCCTCCGGCCGGCTGGTCGAAGTGCTGGCCGGCTTTGCCGCGCCCCCGAACGGGATCTACGCCGTGTTCCCGCAACGCAAGCACCTGCCGCTGCGGGTGCGCCTGTGGATCGACTTCCTCAAACAGCACTTCGCCCGAGGCCATCTCTGGATGGCGGCGGCGCCCACATCATGACCCTCGACGCCTTGCTCCAATACGCGCACCTGCTCGCCATCCTCACGCTGGTCGTGTTCATCAGCAGCGAGGCCGCGCTGTGCCGGCCGGACTGGATGAATGCGGCGGTCGTCGAGCGGCTGGTGAAAGTCGACCGGATCTACGGCATCGCCGCGGGAGCGGTGTTGTTGACGGGGGTGCTGCGGATCTACCTGAGTCCCAAGGGGGCCGACTGGTATCTGCACAACTGGCTGCTGCACCTGAAGATCGGCCTGTTCGTGCTGGTGGCGGTGATGTCGCTGGCGCCGACCCTGCGCTTCCTGCGCTGGCGCCGCAACCTGCGCGCCCAAGGGCAGTTGCCGACGCCGGACGAAGTGGTGCGCGCCCGCAAGCTGATCATGGTGCAGGCGCACATCATTGCGGTGATCCCGCTGGCAGCGGCTTTCCTGGCGCGCGGCTTCGGCCGCTGATTTGGCAAGCTCGCAGGGTGTGCAGCTTCGCTGCGCACCTTCGGCGGCCGCAAGGTGCGCAAGCGGAGCTTGCACACCCTGCGAGGACGGGCCGCCGCCGCCCGTAAAATCCCCCGAATGCTCCAAGCAAAACAAGATCTGCTCGCCGCGCTCGTGGCCGGGCTGGAACGGCTGTCGCCGGGGGCGGGCGACCGGGCCGCCTTCGAGCTGCCCAAGGCGGCCGCGCACGGCGACCTCGCATCCACCGCCGCCATGCGGCTGGCCAAGCCCCTCAAGCGCAACCCGCGTGAGGTGGCCGAGGAACTGCGCGCGAGCCTGCTGGCGAGCACCGCCTTCCAGCAATGGGTCGAGGCGGTCGAAATCGCCGGCCCCGGCTTCCTGAACATCCGGCTGAAGCCCGCCGCCAAGCAGGCCGTCATCGGCGAAGTGCTGGCCGCGGCCGGCTCCTTCGGCTCCCAGCCGTCCAACGGCCGGCGCGTCCTGATCGAGTTCGTCTCGGCCAATCCGACCGGCCCGCTGCACGTGGGCCACGGGCGCCAGGCCGCCCTGGGCGACGCCCTGTGCAACCTGTTCGCGACGCAAGGCTGGAACGTCTGGCGCGAGTTCTATTACAACGACGCCGGCGTGCAGATCGAGACGCTGGCGCGCTCGACCCAGTTGCGCGCCCAGGGCGTGAAGCCGGGCGATGCCGGCTGGCCGGAAGCCGCGTACAACGGCGACTACATCCAGGACATCGCCGACGACTTCCTGGCCCGCAAGACCGTGAAGTCGGACGACCGCGAGTTCACCGCCAGCGGCGACGTGGAGGACCTGGACGGCATCCGCCAGTTCGCCGTGGCCTACCTGCGCCGCGAGCAGGACCTGGACCTGCAGGCCTTTGCCGTGCGCTTCGACAACTACTACCTCGAGTCCAGCCTGTACACCAGCGGCAAGGTCGAAGCGACGGTGCAGCGCCTGAAGGATGCCGGCAAGACCTACGAGCAGGATGGCGCGCTGTGGCTGCGGTCCACCGACTACGGCGACGACAAGGACCGCGTGATGCGCAAGTCCGACGGCAGCTACACGTACTTCGTGCCGGACGTGGCGTACCACATCACCAAGTGGGAGCGCGGCTTCACCAAGGTCGTGAACATCCAGGGCACCGACCACCACGGCACCATCGCCAGGGTCCGCGCCGGCCTGCAGGCGGCCAACGTCGGCATCCCCGCGGGCTATCCGGACTACGTGCTGCACACCATGGTGCGCGTCATGAAAGGCGGCGAGGAGGTGAAGATCTCCAAGCGCGCCGGCAGCTACGTCACGCTGCGCGACCTGATCGAGTGGACCAGCAAGGATGCGGTGCGCTTCTTCCTGCTGTCGCGAAAGCCCGACACCGAATACGTTTTCGACGTCGACCTGGCCGTGGCGCAAAACAACGACAACCCCGTGTACTACGTGCAGTACGCGCATGCCCGCATCTGCTCGGTGCTGGCGGCCTGGGGCGGGAATCAGGCGACACTGTCGCAGGCGGACCTGTCGCTGCTCGAGAGCCCGGCGGCGTTGAACCTGATGTTGCAGCTGGCGCGCTATCCGGAGGTGCTGGCGGCGGCGGCGGCTGATTTCGCGCCGCACGACGTCACCTTCTACCTGCGTGACCTGGCGGCGGCATATCACAGCTACTACGACAGCGAACGGATCCTGGTGGACGACGAAAAGCTGAAGTCGGCGCGGCTGGCCCTGGTGGCCGCCTGCGCGCAGGTATTGCACAATGGACTGGCTGTGCTCGGGGTGAGTGCCCCGGCCAAGATGTGAGCATGAAAAACAAGCAACGCGGCAACGTCATCGTCGGCATCATCATCGGAGTGGTCCTGGGCCTCGCCGCGGCCCTGGCCGTGGCGGTCTACGTCACCAAGGTCCCGATCCCGTTCCTGAACAAGGGCCCCAGCCGCTCGGCCGAGCAGGACGCGGCGGAATCGCGCAAGAACCAGAACTGGGACCCGAACGCACCGCTGTACGGCAAGAATCCCGCCAAGCCGCTGCCACCGGCGCCCGGCGTCGCCACTCCCCCAGCCACGCCGCCGGTGGCCAAGGCCTCCGAGTCGGTGAGCGACAAGCCCAGGGAAGCCGACAAGCCGAAGACGGCGGACAAGTCGCCGGAGGCGCCCGCGGTCGTCGGCCGCCCGGCCCCGGCCGATCCGCTGGGCGAACTGGCGGCCGCCCGCTCCGGCGGCGGCAGCGACCCCTTCTTCTATTTCGTCCAGGCCGGCGCCTTCCGCACCTCGGAAGACGCCGAGGCGCAGCGCGCCAAGCTGTCGCTCATGGGCATCGAGGCCCGGGTCACCGAACGTGAGCAGTCGGGTCGGCAGGTGTACCGGGTGCGGGTCGGTCCCTTCGAGAAGAAGGAAGAGGCCGACCGCCAGAAGGACAAGCTGGAGTCGGGTGGTTTCGAAACCGCGCTGGTGCGCGTCCAGCGGTAGCGTGGCGGCGCCGGGCGGAGGAACCATCGACCGGCGCCCCGGCTCAGAGCCTCATCAACGAGAAAGACTGCAATGAACCGTCGTGAGTTTTCGATAGCCACCGCCGGCATGCTCGGCGCTGCCGCCCTGGGAATCCCGGGCCTGGCCCTGGCCCAGCAGCGCAGGCCGGAAGAGGGCAAGGAGTACCGCACCCTCGAGAAGAAGGCGCCGGTGGAAGCTCCCGCCGGCAAGATCGAGGTCGTGGAATTCTTCTGGTACAGCTGCCCGCACTGCAATGCCTTCGAGCCGCAGCTGCAGGCCTGGGTCAAGAAGCTGCCGCCGGACGTGTCGTTCCGCCGCGTCCCGGTGGCCTTCCGCGACGACTTCGTGCCGCAGCAACGCCTGTACTACACGCTGGAAGCGATGGGCAAGGTCGACGAACTCCATTCCAAGGTGTTCGCCGCGATCCACCAGAACCGCGAGCCGACCAACCGGGAAGACGCGATCCTGGCGTTTGCGGAAAAGAACGGCCTCGACAAGGCCAAGTTCCAGGAGCTGTACAACTCCTTCAACGTGTCCACCAAGGCCAGGCGCGGCCGTCAGTTGCAGGACCAGTACCAGGTCGACGGCGTGCCGGCGATGGGTGTTGCGGGCGCCTATTACACGGACGGCACCCTGGCCGGCAACATGCCGCGCGTGCTGCAAGTCGTCGACTTCCTGGTCGCCGAAGCGCGCAGGGCGAAATAATCCCGTCGCGGCCGCCGCGATCCCTGACGAGAAAGCCCGCGACTGCGGGCTTTCTGCTTTGGGTGCGTACAATGCCAGCAAGATTCGTGCCTCCATGAAAAAGAACATCCTTCTCCTTTCGCTCGCACTGGCCCTCGCCGCCGCCGCTTTCCCCGCCGCCGCCGAGAAGGCCGACAGCAACAAGCCCATGAACGTCGAGGCGGACGCCCTGCGCTACGACGACCTCAGCCAGACCAGCGTCTTCACCGGCAAGGTGGTGGTGACCAAGGGCACCATCGTCATCCGCGGGGCGAAGATGACCGTGAAGCAGGACCCCGAGGGCTACCAGTTCGGCACCGTGGTGGCGGAGCCCGGCAAGCAGGCCTACTTTCGCCAGAAGCGCGAAGGCGTAGACGAATACATCGAGGGTGAGTCCGAGATCATCGAGTACGACGGCAAGGCCGACCGGGTGAAGTTCATCGGGCGCGCCGAGATGCGGCGCTACCGCGGCGCCACCGTCAGCGACGAGACCAGCGGCTCCGTCATCACCTACGACAACACCAACGACCAGTTCACGGTGGCTGGCGGCACGGCCGCCGGCGGCGCCCCGGCCAACCCCGGCGGCCGGGTGCGGGCCACCCTGGCACCGCGCGCTGCCGCCT
>JAQGMY010000139.1 GCA_028292105.1 Ramlibacter sp. | reverse complement strand
CGGTATTCGTAGGGTGTGCAAGCTTGCTTGCGCACCATCGGCCTCAAAGTCCCAACACCCGCTCCGCATTCCCGTGCATCACCTTGTCCATCACGGCGTCGCTGTAGCCCAGCTCCGACCACTCGCGCAGGATGCGTTCGTAGGGCAGGCTCGGGTAGTCGCTGCCGAACATGATCTTGTCCTGCAGCCGGCCGCGGATGTCGACCTTCAGGTTGCCCGGGAAGTGCTTGGGCGCCCAGCCGGACATCTCCCAGTACACGTTGCCCTTGTGCAGCGCCACGGCGGTGGTCTCGTCGACCCAGGGCCAGCCCGGGTGCGCCATGATGATCTTGAGGTTCGGGAAGTCCGCCGCCAGGTCGTCGATGTGGCCGGGGTGCGCGTGCCGGATGCGGGCGCCGTTGCCGCCCGGCATGCCGGCGCCCATGCCGGTGGTGCCGACGTCGATCATCACCGCCGCGCCCAGCGCGTTGATCTCCTCGAACAGCGGGTAGTAGCGGTGATCGTTCACCGCGAAGTGCTGCATGATGGGATGGAAGTGGAAGCCGATGAAGCCAAGCTCCTTGACCGCATGCCGCACCTGCCGCATGGCGATCTCGCCCTTGGCCGGCTCCACGGCGCCCCAGCATTGCTTGATGCGGTGCGGATGCCGTTTCCACATGCCGTGCACGTATTCGTTGGTGCAAGGCGGCGTGGCGACGGTGGTCTCCAGGTCCAGCGCCACCAGGCAGGCTTCGACGCCGGCGTCCGTGAACTCCTTGACCACGTCCTCTTCGCTCTTGGCCACCCACTCGCGCTTCCAGTAGCGCGCCAGCTCCGCCGGATACGGGCCTTGCGAGTCGATCCAGGTTTGCGTCCCCGGGTAGCAGTGCAAATCGATGATGCGCATGTTGTTCTTCCTCAGGCTGCGGCGAGCTTGGCCGCGATCATTTCGCCCAGCGCCTTCTTCGATACCTTGCCGAAGGTCGACACCGGGAAGTCGTTCACCACTTCCAGCCGCTCCGGCATCTTGAAGCGCGCGATCTCCTGCGCCTTCAGGAACTCCACCAGTTCCGGCAGCGCCAGCGCCGCGCCCGGCTTGAGGATCACGTAGGCGCACATCTTCTCGCCCATCATCGGGTCGGGCATGGGCACGCAGGCGACGTTGACCACCGCCGGGTGCATCAGGATCAGGTTCTCCACTTCCTCGGCGCTGATCTTCTCGCCGCCGCGGTTGATCAGGTCCTTCTTGCGGCCCTCGACGACGTAGTTGCCGCTGGCGTGCTTGCGCATCAGGTCGCCGGAGCGATAGAAGCCCTCCGGCGTGAACTGGCGCGCGTTGTACTCGGGCACTCCGTAGTAGCCACGCAAGGTGTACGGGCCGCGGCAGGCCAGCTCGCCGACTTCGCCCTCGGGCACGATGTTGCCCTCGTCGTCGATCAGGATCACCTCGTCGTCCTCGCACACCGGCCGGCCGCAGGTTTCCATCTTCACGATGTCCGGATCGGTGGAGCGCACGAACATCAGCAGGCCTTCGCTCATGCCGAAGTTTTCCTGCACGAAGGCATTGCGGAACAGCTCGCGCGTGCGCAGCCGCACTTCCGGCTGCATGCGCTGGCCGCCGCTCTGGATCAACTTGACGGTGTCCAGCTTGAACTGCGAGATGGCCGGATCGTTGATCAGCCGGATCAGCAGCGCGGGCACCACCTTCAGGTGGGTCACGCCGTGCTTCTGGATCAGCTCGAACATCTCCAGCGGCCTGGTGTTGGCGTGCAGCACCACGGTGCCACCGACGAAGAAGTAGCCCTGGATGCCCGGGCAGGCGAGCGGCAGGTTGTGCGCGATCGGGAGCACCAGCAGCAGCACCGAGTCCTGCGTCAATTCGCAGACTTCGGAGGCGACCTTGGAGTTGTAGGCGTAGTCGTTGTTGGTGCGCGGGATCAACTTGGGGATGCCGGTGGTGCCGCCGGAGAGCTGGAAGATGCACGGGTCGGTCGGTGCTATCTTCAACTGCGCGAGCTCGCCGCGGTCGCGCGTGGCGGGGCGCTCGATGAGGTCCAGCAGCGAATGCTCGCCGGGGCCGGCGGCGCCCAGCACCAGCCGCAGCTTCATGCAGTCGTTCTCGTTCTGCACCCGCTCGATGATCGGGCCGAAGCGGAAGTCGCCGGACTTTTCCGGGTACACGCAGCAGCTGGCTTGCGCGAGCCTGGTGAACTGGCTCATCTCCGCATAGCGGTGCGTGACCAGCGCTGCGATCGGGATGCAGCCGATCTTCTGCAGCGCGAAGTACAGGATCACGAACTCGGCGACATTCGGCAGCACCGGCAGCACGCGGTCCAGCGGCTTCATGCCGAGGTCCAGCAGGTTCAGCGCCAGGTTGTCCGACAGCCGATCGAGGTCGGCATAGGTGTAGCGGCGGGCGCCGTCGATCAGCGCCGTGCGCGTGGCGAACTTCTTGAACACCGCGTCGAATTCCTGCGCCAGCGTCCGGTCGCGCCAGTAGCCTTTGGCGCGGTAACGGGCGGCGTACTCGGGCGGGAAGGGAACGAATCCGTCCAGCATGGCGGGTCTCCTCAGGTGGAGGCGGTGAAGCCGCCGTCGATCACGACGATCTCGCCGGTGACGAAGCGGTTGCCCTGGATCAGCGACATCATCGATTCGGCGACGTCGTCGGCCGTGACGCAGCGCTTCAACGGGGTCTGCTTGGCGCGCTTGCCCATCAGGTCGTCGTACTTGTCGCCCAGCATGCGCTGCATCCAGTCGCCTTCCATCCAGCCCGGCGCCACCGCGTTGACGCGGATCTCCGGGCCGAGGTTCCAGGCCAGCGTCTTGGTCATGTTCACGACCGCGGCCTTGCTGGCCGCATAGGGCAGCGGCTGCGGGCCGGGGCGCAGGCCGACGATGCTGGCGGTGTTGACGATCGAAGGCACGGTGCCCTTCCTGAGCAGCGGCACCGCGGCGCGCGTGACCTGGAACAGGCCGCGGACGTTGACGGCGAAGGTGCGGTCCCACTCGTCGAGGTCCAGGCTCTCGAGGTCCTTGACCTTCCACTTGGCGGTGGTGCCGGCGTTGTTGACCAGCGCGTCGAGGTGGCCGAAGGCTTCCTCGACCTGCTTCATCATGGCGCGGACCGCCTTTTCGTCGGCGACGTCGCACTGCAGCGTGAGCGTCCTGGCGCCCAGCTTCTCGGCCTCGGCCGCGGTTTCCTTCGCCGCCTTGGCGCTGGAGCCGTAGTTGATCGCGACGTCGTAGCCGGCGCGGGCCAGGGCCAGCACGGCGCTGCGGCCGATGCCGGTGGCGCCGCCGGTCACGAGCGCCTTCAATCGTTCAGTCATGGGTCTCTCCTCACGGGATCGGGATGCGGCGGACTCTACGCAGCGCCGCCGGTGCGCAGAAGATGGCGGGAAGCATCCGGCGATGCATCGACGGCATCCCCCGGGTTTGCCCGGGATGCCGGATCGCGATCACCGCCGCCGCGCTGCCATCTTCCCGCCAGCCGGCGCGCCTGCCTACATTCCAGCGCAGCGTGGCTTCGTCCGCGCGGAATTCCACAGGAGACAAAAAACATGGCCCCCCCTTCCTCCCGCCGCCGCCTGCTGCACGCCGCCGGCGCCGCCGCGCTGCTGGCCGCCACGCTGGCGCACGCGCCCGCCGCCCTGGCGCAGAGCTTCCCGTCCCGGCCGGTCCGCATGATCGTCCCCTTCCCGCCGGGAACGGCGCCGGACGTCGCCGCCCGCCTGCTGGCCGACAAGCTGGGGCAAAGCTGGGGCCAGGCCGTGGTGATCGAGAACCGGGCCGGCGCGGGCGGCATCCCGGGCATGTCGGCAGCGGCCAAGGCCGCGCCGGACGGCTACACGATCGCCTTCGTCCCCGCGGCGGCCGCCACGTTGAACCAGCACCTGTTCAAGAATCCGCAATACAGCATGGACACCGACTTCGTGCCCGTGGCCACCGTCGCCGTCACCCCGTTCATGCTGGTCGCCAGCGCCAAGTCGGAAGTGCGCAGCGTCGGCGACCTCATCAAGGCGGCCCAGGGCAGCGACAAGGTCACCTTCGCCGCCGCCCAGCTCAACTCCATGCCGCACCTGACCGGCGAGATGGTGGCGCGTGCGGCCAAGGTCAAGTTCTTCACGGTGCCGTATGCCGGCTCGCAAGCCGCGGTCACCGGCCTGCTTTCCGGAGATGCGATCCTGACCGTGGACGGCGTGGCCGGCCTGGCGGAACACGTCAAAGGCGGCCGGTTGCGCGCCCTCGCGGTCACGTCGGACAAGCGGCTGCCCGGCTACGAGGACATCCCCACTGTCTCGGAAACCATCAAGGGCTTCGAGGCGATCGGCTGGTTCGGCCTGTTCGTTCCCACCGGCACGCCGCCGGCCATCGTGACCGCGATCAATGCGGAAACCAACAAAGTGCTGGTGAACCCGGACCTGGTCAGGCGCTACACGGAACTGGGCATGTACCCGCGCCCCGGCACGCCCGCCGCGCTGAAGGAGTTCCTCGGCCAGCAGCAGGTGCTGCTCAAGGGCTGGGTGACGGAGCTGAACCTGCAGCCGCAATAGGCCGGAGCCCACATGTTCCTGCTCGATCGCTGGTACGTGGCCGCCTGGCCCGAAGAAGTCACACAACAGCCGCTGGCGCGCACCTTCTGCGACGAACCGGTGGTGCTGTTCCGCGGCACCAGCGGCTCGGTCACGGCGCTGGAAGACCGCTGCTGCCATCGCAACCTGCCGCTGTCGCAGGGCAAGGTCGATGGCGATTGCCTGGCCTGCGGCTACCACGGCATGGTCTACGACGCGCGCGGCATCTGCGTGCGCATCCCGGGCCAAAGCATGATCCCGAAGAACGCCTGCGTGCGCAGTTATCCGGTACAAGAGCGCGATGGCCTGGTCTGGATCTGGCTCGGGGACGCCGGGCGGGCCGGCCAGTCGCAGCCGGCGTCCTATCCGTTCCACGCCGATCCGCGCTGGGCGCACCGCACCAGCCGCTACCTCATTGCCGGCCACCACGAGCTGATCAACGACAACCTGATCGACCTGTCGCACGTCGGCTACGTGCACGGCAAGACGATCGGCGGCACGCCGGCCGCGCATTCCGAAGCGCAGCTCGAGGTGCAGCGCTCCGCCGACGGCGTGGTGGTGCGCCGCTGGATGCCCGACACGCTGCCGCCCCCGACGTACCAGCGCACCTACGGCTTCGCCGGCCGCATCGACCGCTGGATGGAGATCGCCTTCGTGCCGGGGCTGGTGCAGATCTACATCGGCGCCAACGACGCCGGCAAGGGCTTCGACCAGGACGGCCGCATGGACGCCCTGGGCATCCGCATCTTCAACGGCATCACGCCGGAGAGCGCCGGCAGCACGCACTACTTCTGGAGCGCGGCGCACAACTTCAAGGTCGACGACGCGGCGATCACGCAGGCTTTCTTCAACGAGATCGCCGCCACCTTCGCCGAAGACAAGGTCGTCATCGAGGCCCAGCAGGAGCGCTTCGACCGCTTCCCGAACCGGGCCAACGTGGCCTTGCAGAGCGACGCCGGCGGCGTGCACGCCCGGCGGGTGATCGCCGAGGCGATCCGGCGGCAGGAAAGTCCGGTCGCGGCCTGAGAGGGCGGCCTTGGCGGCCGATGCAGGAAAGATGGCAAGATCACCCCGGTGATTCGCTTCCTGCATCCCGCTCCATGAAGCTCGAACAGCTTTCGCACCTGACCGCCATCGTCGAACACCGCAGCCTGCGCGCCGCGGCGCGGCGCCTGGGCGTGCCCCAGCCGGCGCTGACGCGCAGCATCCGCGCGCTCGAAAAGGAGCTGGGCGCCACCCTGTTCCTGCGCGAGGCCTCGGGCATGGTGCTGACCGAAGCCGGGCGGCGCTTCCACGTGCGCGCCAGCGCCATCGTGCACGAGGCGCAACGGGCGCGCGACGAACTGGCACAGCACAGCGGCGAGGCCAGCGGCAATGTCGTGGTCGGGTTGTCGATCATGCCGCACGTGGGGATGCTGCCGCACGTGCTGGAGCCCTTCCGGGCGCGCTATCCGCATGTGCGGCTGCAGCTGATCGAAGGGCTGTTCCCGGACATCGAGAGCCAGCTGCGCGAAGGCATCCTCGATTTCTACCTGGGTGCGGCGCCCCGCGAGGCGCCGGCGCCGGGGCTGGTGGTGCAGCACCTGTTCGACAACACCCGGGCGGTGGTCTGCCGCAAGAACCATCCGCTGGGCCGTTCGCGCTCGCTCAAGTCCCTGGGCGATGCGCAGTGGGCGACCACGGCCGTCGACTACAACGCCGAAGAAGACCTGGCACGGGTGTTCGCCGCGCTGGGCCTGCCCAGCCCCGAGGTGCTGCTGCAGGCGCGCACCGCGATGTCGCTGATGGTGGCGCTGGCGCATAGCGACTTGCTGGCAATGCTGCCGGTGCAGTGGGGCGAATTTCCGCTGACCAAGGACGCGCTGCAGCTGATCCCGGTGCGCGAGCCCTTGCCGGCACCGCCGATCGTCTGCATTCGCAGGCCGGATTTGCCACTGACGCCGGCGGCGGAACACTTCCTGGATCTGCTGCTGCGGCACCAGCCGCAGGAAGCGCGAGGCAAGCGCGCGGCGGCGTGACGACTTTCGCCTCCCGGATGTCTGATGGCTCAAGGGCCGGAACGACATGGCGCGGGCATCAAACCTCGAAGATCACTTCCGCCGTCTCATGCAGCCGCTGCGGCAATCCCTCCGCGCCTACCAGGTAGTCGTCGCACAGCCAGCTGAACGTCGTCGCCGTCGCATAGGTGGGGTGACACGCCAGCACCATGCGCTCACCCAGCTGCATCGTTTCATCGTGGCGCATCAACGGCCGCTCGACCATGTCGTAGCCCTGCCCGTGGCAATGCAGCCGCTTTTCCTCGGGCCGTCCGCGAAAGCGCAGGAAACTGTTGTACGCATCCCAGAGCTCAGGCCCAGACACCCCCGGGCGCAAGCGCTCCAGCGTGAAACGGCGCGCCGCCTTGACGATCTCCAGCTCCTCCTTCATCTGCGCGCTGGCTTGCCCCAGCACCAGGGTGCGTCCCAGCTCGGTGTACATCCCGCCCGGTCCGCTGCTCTCGATCAGCAGGGAAAAGTGATCGCCTGGGCCCAGCACCCGGTTTTGCTGGTGCCGATTGGCAAACGGCGAGGGCGTGCCCAGCGGCGCGGAGCCGCACATGAACAGGCCCTGCTCGCTGCCCATGGCCCGCCCGGCCTGTTCGGCGATGCCGGCCGCTTCGATCTCGCGCATGCCGGGGCGGATCTGCCGCAACAGCTCGCTCCAGCAGGCGTCCTGCATCCTGGCCGTGCGCCGCAGCAGCGCGATCTCCTCGTCGCTCTTCACCGCCTTGATCGCGTCGACGAGGTCGGATGCGTCGATCCACTTCGCGCCGGCACAAGATCCCTGGCGCAGCCCCTCGATCAGTGAAAAGCCGATGCCGCCCGGCGCCACCAGGCCGATGGTGCCGCCCGCGTAGGGCGCCAGGGCCTGGCCCGCCAGCTCGGTGTCGTAGGCCATCGAGTAGCCGGCCGCCACGTAGCTCGGACTGCCCATGAAGCGGGCCACGCCGCGCCGCAGCGGGTCGCCGGACTCCGCGTATTCGGTCACCGCCTTCAGTGGCCCCTGGCCGATCACCGTCATGCGCTCTTCACGTGGAAAGATGACAGTGGCCGGATAACCATTGGTGGCCGGCACGTCGGTGAACCACTTGACGTAGCCGCCCATGAAATCGTTGTTGGCCTGCATGAGCAGCACGTCGATGCCGCGTTCCGCCATGCCAGCGCGCACGAGCTGCCAGCGCCGCTCGAGCTCGCCGGTGGAAATGGGGTGGTTGATGCGTTCGTTCATGTCCTGACCACGTTGATCATCTCTTCGCGCTTTCCGTCCAGGAAGGCGCGCAGGTTGCGCTCCAGGATCGGCAGCGCGAAATCCGGGTAGCGGTCGAAGAAGCCGCCCAGGTGCGGCGTGACGATCACCCGCGGCTCGGCCCACAGCCGGCTGTCCTCGGGCAAGGGCTCGGTCTGGAACACGTCGAGGGCCGCGCCGGCCAGGCGCTTCGCATGCAGTGCGTCCAGCAGCGCCGCTTCGTCCACCACGCCGCCGCGTGCCAGGTTCACCAGGAAGGCGCTGGGCTTCATGGCTGCGAAGACCTGCTCGCCCACCAGGTGCCGGGTCTCGGGCCGATAAGGCGTGAGCACCACCAGCCAGTCGACGTCGCGCACCACTTCCTGCAGCCGCCCGACCGGTTCCATCCGATCGAAGGACGGCGCGCTGCGCGGGGTCGACGTGATGCCGACCACCTGCATGCCCAAGGCCTTGCAGCGCGGCGCCAGGTCGGCGGCGATGGCGCCTACCCCGAGGATGCCCACGGTGCTGCCGTCCAGCGTGCGCGCGGGCCAGCGCTCCCAGCGGGCCTGGGCCTGGTTGCGCAGGATGCGCGGCAGGTCGCGGGCCTGCGCCAGCATCGCCATCAGCGCGGCTTCGGCCACGGGCGGGCCATGGAAGCCGTGCGTGTTGGTCACGATCACGCCCGGTGCGAGCGAAGGCTGGTCGACGATGCCGTCGATGCCGCTGCCCAGCGCCTGCACCCACTGCAGCTTGCGGGCAGCGGCGAACACGGCGCCCACCACCATCGGCCCGAAGGTCACCAGCACGTCGGCCCTCGCCAGATAGGGCTGCGCCTTGGTATGGTCATCGACCGCGTTCACCACCAGCTCGGGAAACGCAGCCCGCACGCCTTCGACGTAGCGCCGGCGCACCGGCTCCGGCAGGCGCAAGACGAACAGCAGTTCCGTCATGGACGGACTCAGTCGACCTGCGCGATGCCGGCGACGGTGCGCACTTCGTTCCAGCGCGCGATGTCCTTGCGGATGCGCTCGCCGAAGTCGGCGCCGGAGCTCCAGTGCGGCTCCACCTGCCTGGTGGCGAGGCCGGCCTTCACGTCCGGCATCTCCATGATCCTGCGCACTTCGGATTCGATGCGCTGCAGCTGTGGCGCCGGCGTGCGCGCGGGGGCCATCAGGCCCATCCAGTAGTCGGCCTCGAGTTCCGTGAAGCCGAGCTCCCGCATGGTGGGCGCCTCCGGAAAATCGCTCACGCGCTGCGGCGAAGTCACCGCCAGCACGCGCACGCGGCCGCCGCGGATCGCACCCATGGCGGGACCCGCGTCGGCGAAGGTCATCAGCACGTCGCCTGTCACCACGCCCGTCACCGATTCGTTGGTGCCCTTGTACTGCACGAACTGGATCGGCGCCCCGATGCGCTGGGCGAACAGGGCCGCCTGCAGCTGGAAGGCCGGACCGGACCCGGAAGAGTTCGCCTTGGAAGGATTCGCCTTGATGTAGGCGACCAGCTCGGCCAGCGACTTCACCGGCAGCCGCGCATCCACCACCAGCAGCATCGGGAAGGTGCAGACCAGGCACACCGGTGCCAGGTCGCTCAGCGCGAACGGCAGCTTCTTGCGGATCACGGCGCTGGAGACGATGACGCCGCTGGGCACCAGCATCAGCGTCTGGCCGTCCGGGGGCGCCTTGGCCACGTATTCGGCGGCGATCAGGCCGGAGGCGCCGACCTTGTTCTCCACGATCACGGTCTGGCCCAGCGCGTCCTGCAGGCGCGGCTGCAGCACGCGGGCGATGCCGTCGGTGCCGCCCCCGGCCGCCAGGCCCACGACGATGGCGACATGCCGGCCGGCGCCGGTCTGCGCCAGGACAGCCTGGGCGGCCGTCGCGGCGACGCCCGCGATGAAAGTCCTGCGGGTGCTGGGTGCCATGGCTTGTCTCCTTCGGCTCCCCCGTCGGGCGGGGGTTTGCGCGCATTCTATGAGCGGCCCCGCGGCGCGCGAGATGCCGGCGGGGCGCCGGCGATTCGCTTTTCGCATCACCCCACAGGGTTTGCCATCTTCACCGGCAGCCCGGCGCTCCCTACATTGGCCGGCAGATCCGCATCCAGCGGACCGTGGAGACGAGCAGTGCGAAAGATAGACATCTACAACCATGTAGTGCCCCCGGCCTACCTGGAACTCATCAAGCAGCATTCGAAGGACGCCGGCATCGTCAAACGCATGACGAACCTGCGCATGCTGTGGGACCTGGAAGCCCGGGTCGAAATGCTCAAGACCTTTCCCGAGGTGCAGCAGGTGCTGACGCTGGGGCTGCCGCCGCCGGAAGCGCTGGGCGGCCCCGAGGCCTCCCCGGGCTTCGCGCGCATCGCCAATGACGGCATGGCAGGGATCGTCGAGCGCTGGCCGGATACCTTCCCGGCCTTCGTCGCCGCCCTGCCGATGAACAACGTGGACGCCGCGCTCGAGGAGATGGACCGCGCCATCACCCAGCAGGGCGCGCGCGGCATCCAGGTGACGACCAACATCCTGGGCCGGCCACTGGACCACCCCGACTTCTTCCCGGTGTTCGAACGCGCCACCCAGCACCACAAGGTGCCGGTCTGGATGCATCCGTTCCGCCCGGCCTCGCAGCCGGATTACGCGAGCGAGAAGAAGTCCGAGTACGAGATCTGGCAGGTGCTGGGCTGGCCCTACGAGACCAGCGTGGCGATGGCCCGCATGGTGTTCTCCGGCCTGCTGCAGAAGCTGCCGGAGCTGCGGCTCATCACCCACCACTGCGGCGCGATGATCCCCTACTTCGGTGGCCGCGCCGAGACGCTGTGGGCCCAGCTGGGCAGCCGCAGCGCCGATGCGAACTACGAGGACGTGCTCAAGCGCATGGCCAAGAAGCCGATCGAGTACTTCAAGATGTTCTACGCCGACACGGTGCTGGGCGGCTCCGACTCCGCGCTGCGCTGCGGCCTGGACTTCTTCGGCGCCGACAAGGTGGTGTTCGCGAGCGACTGCCCGTTCGATCCCGAGGGCGGGCCGATGTTCATCCGCGAAGGCATCCGCTCGATCGAGGCGCTGGACATTCCGGCCGCCGACAAGCAGAAGATCCTGCTGCTCAATGCACTCAAGCTGCTGGGCATGGAACAAGACAGGAAGGAAGCAGCATGAGCACCGTGCAACGCACCCGTCTGAAGCTGCTGGCGGCGGCCGCGGCTGCCGGCGCACTGCCGCTGGCCGCCTGGGCCCAGCCGCGCAACATCAGCCTGATCGTGCCCTTCACCCCCGGCGCCGGCCCCGACGCAGTGGCGCGCATCATCGCGCCGCGGCTGTCCGCACGGCTGGGCACGCCGATCGTGATCGAGAACCGCGCCGGCGTCAGCGGCAACCTCGGCGCCGACCTGGTGGCCAAGGCCAAGCCGGACGGCAATACGCTGATGGTGACGGTGAACTCGTTCAACGTCACGCCCGGCTTGTACAAGAAGATGCCGTACGACCCGATCGCCGACTTCACGCCGATCTCGCGCCTGGGCACGAGCTTCCTGGCCCTGGTGGTGAACGCCGGCGTGCCCGCGCAAACCCTCGACCAGCTGATCGCGCTGGCCAAGTCCAAGCCTGGCGCGCTCAGCTACAGCTCCCCCGGCGCCGGCACCACGCCGAACCTGGCGATGGAGGTGTTCAAGAAGCGCTACGGGGTGGACATCCTGCACATCCCTTACCGCGGCTCGGCGGGCGCCACCACCGACCTGGTGGGCGGCCAGACCCAGGTCATGATGATCCCGGTGCACACCGGGCTGCCGTTCGTCAAGCAGGGCAAGTTGCGCATGCTGGCCGTGGTACGCGACACCCGCTCGCCCTTTGTGCCGGACGTGCCGAGCATGGGCGAAATGGGCGCGACCGGCATCGACCTCGACGTCGTGTTCTGGCTCTCGGGCCCGGCCGGCCTGCCGGCCGCCGAAGTGGCGCGGCTGAACCGCGAAGTCGCCGCCGTGCTGGCGATGCCCGACACGCGCGAAGCCTTCGCGGTGCAGGCCATCACCCCGGAAGGCAGCACGCCGGCGCAGCTGTCGGAATACATCCGCACGGACATCGCCCGGTGGAAGAAGTTCATCTCGGAGAACAACATCACGGCGGAGTGAACGGGGCCGCATCCCCGCCCCCTCCGTCATCGCCGCCTCCTCCCGTCCCCGCGGAGGCGGGGATCCAGAGCATTGAAAAAGCGGCCCGCGGGCCGCTTTGTCCTGGGAGCTCTGGATTCCCGCCTGCGCGGGAATGACGGAGAGCGTTACTCCGGCTGGATCCCCAGCGTCTTCACCAGCCTGGACCAGCGGTCCCGCTCGCCGCGCATGAAGGCGTCGAATTCCTGCACCGACATCTTGGGCTCGGCGAGCGAACCGAGCGCCTGCAGGCGCTGCGCGACTTCGGGCTGGCGCAGCACGGCTTCGACGTCGCGGTTCATGCGCGCCACGATTTCCGGCGCGGTGCCGGCGGGCGCGAAGATCCCGTTCCAGCCTGTGTATTCGAAGCCGGGGAAGGTCTCCGACAGGCTCGGCACGGTCGGCATCTCGGACAGGCGCTGCGCGGTGCTGGTGGCCAGCGCACGCACCTGGCCGCCCTTGATGTAGGCGGTGAGCGCCGCATCGGGCAGGCACACCAGCTGCACCCGGCCGCCGATCACGTCCTGCAGCGCATCGGTCGCCTTGGTGTACGGCACGTGGTTCAGTTTCACGCCGGCCATCTGCGCCACGCTGTCGGCCAGCATGCCCGAGAAGGTCTTCGGGCCCTCGGTGGCGATGCCGATCGAGCCCGGCTGCGCCTTCGCCTTGGCGAACACCTCCGCCAGGTCCTTGGCGGGAAAGCTGGCCGAGGCAGCGATCACGAACGGGCTGCGGCCGATCAGGCGCACCGGCACGAAGTCCTTGACCGGGTCGTAGGGCAGCGCCTTGAAGGTGTAGACGTTGGTCACCATCGCCGCCGTGGTGGCGTAGTAGAAGGTGTAGCCGTCGGCCGGCGAGCGCGCAGCCGCCTGCGCGCCGATCACGTTCTGGCCGCCGGGCTTGTTGTCGATGATCACCGGCTGCTTCCAGGTGCGGGACAGCTGCTCGCCCAGGTAGCGCGCCAGGATGTCCGGACCCGAGCCGGCCGGCTGCGAGAGGATCAGCTTGACCGGCTTGTCGGGCCACGCGCCCTGGGCCCGGGCCAGCTGCTGCCATCCCGCGGCTGCGGCGACGGCGGAAAGGGTGAAGCTGCGGCGATCGATCACGGGTTTGTCTCCTCGAGTTGTAGGGTGGGCTGCTGCAAACGCAGTCGCCATTCATTGAGCAGGTCCTGCGTCGCGGCGGCGCCCTGCGCGGTTCCGTAGACGTAGTGGTCCGGGCGCACCAGCGCCGCGTCGCACTGGTGGCGCTGCATCCACTGCGCGACCACGCCCTCGGCTTCCGGCGTCACATCGAGCGCGAGCACTGTGATGCCTTGGGGTATTTCACCCGGCGCATCCGCGGCCTTGACGACGACCAGTCGCCAACCGCCGCCGATGGCTTCGTCCATCAAGGCGCCCGGCTGCATGGATTCCGGGCCAAGCCCGGAATGACATGGAGCTGAGCGCAAGCGCGGCTGCGGGAACAGCGTGCCGCGGCCGGTCGTGTCCGTCGCCGCCAGCAGCCCGCCTTCCAGCCGGGGCAGCACATCCTGTCGCGGCGTGTCCTTCACGACTCCACCGCAGTCAGCGAGCAGCTTCGCATCGCGCGCCCGCGCCTTCACCGGATCGCGCTCGCAGATCACCGCGCCCACGCCCTTGATGCGACTGGTGAGTTCGCGCACGTGCGCCTTGCGTTCGGTGCCGTAACTATCGAGCAGGTCTTGCGCCGCCGAGCCGGTGACCTCGCCGCGCAGCACCGACACCAGCTTCCAGCTCAGGTTGGTGACGTCCCGCATGCCCTGGCACATGCCCTGCCCCAGGAAAGGCGGCTGCATGTGCGCCGCATCGCCGGCCAGGAACACGCGGCCCTTGCGCCACTGCGCTGCGACCAGCGCATGGAAGCGATAGCTCGCCTGGCGCCACAGCTCGCCGTCTTCCGGCGTCAGCCAGCGTGACAGCAACTCCCAGGTGCGCTCCGGGGTCGCCGCTTCGCGCGGGTCCTCGCCGGCCTTGAGCGAAATTTCCCAGCGCCGGTGGTTCTTCGGGCCGATCACCAGCGTGCAGGGACGCTCGGGCTCGCAGAACTGCACGCTCACCTTGGGCAGCTTGGCCAGGCCGCGTTCATTCACCAGCACGTCGACCACGAGCCAGGGCTCGTCGAAGGCCAGGTCTTCCAGCGGCAGGTCCATCTGCGCACGGACGAAGCTGGAGCCACCGTCGCAGCCGATCACGTATCTGGCGCGGATGCGGCGCGGCTCGCCGTCACCCGTGGACACGGTCAGGGTCGCGCCTTCCGCGTCCTGCTGCAGGTCGCGCAGCTCGGTGCCCGGTTCCACTCGGACGTTGGCCATCTGCGCGACGCGCGACCGCAGTGCCCGCTCCACCGGCGGCTGGCTGAACACCATCGAAGGCGTGTAGCCCTGCGGATAAGGCGGCGCGACCATCGTCATGCGCCGGATCAACTGGCCGTCGACGCCGTAGAACTCGGACGGCGTGAAGGGCTCGCAAAAAGGCTCCACCGCCTCCACCACCCCCAACTGCTGGAAGGTGCGCATGATCTCGTGGTCCAGCGCGATGGCGCGCGGGATCTCGTACACGTCCTCGAGCCGCTCGCAGACATAGACCTTCAGCCCGGCCTGCCCCAGCAAGGCAGCGGCGACGGCGCCGCTCGGTCCGTAGCCGGCGATCGCGACGTCGAAAACCTGTTCGCTCATGCCGCTTCGTTGACGATCGGGTTCGACAGGACGCCCACGCGCTCCAGCTCGATCTCGATGGTGTCGCCGGCCTTCATCCACACCGGCGGGTTGCGCGCCTGGCCGACACCGGCCGGCGTGCCCATCACCAGCACGTCACCCGGCTCCAGCGTCAGCACGTCGGCCAGCAGCGCGATCGTCTCCGCCACGCTGAAGATCATGTCGCTGGTGTTCGCGTCCTGCATCACCTGCCCGTTCAGGCGGGACTGCAGGCGCAGGCCCACGGCGCCAGGAGGCAGTTCATCGGCCGTGACCAGCACCGGACCGAAGCCGCCCGTGCCGTCGAAGTTCTTGCCGATGGTCCACTGGCCGGTGCGCTTCTGGTAGTCACGCACGCTCATGTCGTTGAAGCAGCTGTAGCCGAAGACGTACTGCAGCGCGTCGGCTTCCTTGGTGTGGCGCGGCACCTTGCGGGCGATGACCACCGCCACTTCGGCTTCGTAGTCGAACTTGGAGGAGACCTGCGGCACCACGCCCGGCTGGCCGTGCGCCACGAAGGAGGTCGCGCCGCGGAAGAAGAACCACGGGTAGTCCGGCTTCTCGCGGCCGCCTTCCTTGGCGTGGTCGAAGAAGTTCAGGCCCAGGCAGATCGTCTTGCCCGGCTCGGTGACCAGCGGCGCCAGTTGCACGGAAGACAGCGGCACGCGCTTGGCCTTGTCCTTCAGTGCCGCATTGCCGGCCGCCTGCAGGTCCACGCCCGCAGTGAGGGCCGCGCGCAGGTCGGTCGGCACCTTGGGCTGGGCGTCGTTGAGGTCGATGATGTCCGGGCCGTCGACCAGGGCCAGCCGGGGCGCGCCATCGCGCAGGTAGGTGGTGAATCTCATGGGCTGCTTTCGAAGAGGGTGATGAATCAAGAAGGCGCGAACAGGACGCGCTTTTGCGCTTCCTTCAGCGTGGCGGAGGGCGGCTGCGAGATGCCCCACTGGTCGACGCGGCCGGAGGGCCACTTCCAGTCTTCCGGCCCGCGCGAGACGTAGCTGTCGTCGACCTGCTCCACCTCGGCCGTGTACTCGATGACCACGCCGAAGGGATCGATGAAGTAATTGAACAGGTTGTTGCCGGGGCCATGCCGGCCCGGGCCCCACTCGATCATGTGGCCGGCATCCCGCATGCGGCCGCCGCCGCGCATCACCGATTCGTAGTCCGGCATCAGGAAGGCGATGTGGTTGAGCGCATCGTTGTCCGTGATGCCGATGGCCAACGTGTGGTGGTCGCTGTTGCAGTTCATGAAGGCCATGATCCCGGTGCGATCGGCCAGCTTGAAGCGCAGCGCCTGCTCCAGGAATTTCTTCGTGTCGTCCACCGCATGGCTGTTCAGCACGACGTGCGCCAGCCGCATCGGCTTGTCCTTCTGGGCGCCGCGGTCGTCGGCGCGGCGGTCGCCATGCACGACCTGGAACAGGCGGCCGTCGGGGTCGCGCAAGGTCAAGCCGACGCCGCCCGCCGGGTCCGCGATCGGACCGGCAGGCGCGACGATCTTGCCGCCCGCGGCGACCGTCGCCTGCGCGATCTGCGCCAGCGCGTCGGCACTGCGGGCGCGCAAGGTCACGTGGCGCACCTGCGGCGACGCGCCGCCGGCGTGCAGCGCCAGCAGGTAGGCGTCGCTGCCGGTGCCGCGCAGGTACAGCACGCCGTCGCCGCGCGCTGCGACTTCCAGGTGCCAGGTCCGGGTGTAGAAGGTTTCGGCCCTTGCCAGGTCGGGCACGTTCAGTGCCACGCTGCGCAGGCCTTCGATCCAGGGGGAACTCATGCGGTGTCTTCCTTGTCTCCGGGTGCGGATGCTAGGCAGCCCGGGGCTATCCGTCCAGAGCATGCCGTCGATACATAAAATCCACGCCATGGATATTCGCGAGCTCGACCTGAACCTGCTGGTGATCTTCGACGCCATGGCGCGCCACCGTAGTGTGAACCGTGCGGCCGAAGCCGTCGGGCTGAGCCAGCCGGCCACCAGCGGCGCCCTGGCCCGGCTGCGGACCATCTTCGGCGACGCCCTGTTCGTGCGGGCTGGCTCGCAGATGGAGCCGACCCCGCGGGCGCTGGAGCTGGCGCCGGCGGTGCACCGCGTGGTGGAAACGATCACGGCGGACATCCTCCAGCAGTCCGCCTTCGACCCGGCGACCACGCAGCGCACCTTCACCATCCTCACGCCTGACATCGGGGAGGTGGCCTTCCTGCCCGGCGTGTTGAAGCGCCTGCGCGACGAAGCGCCGCAGGCGCGGCTGCAGGCGCTGTCGAAGCCGCGCACCGCCGCGGCGCAATCGCTCGAGTCCGGTGAGGCGGACCTCGCGGTGGGCTTCTTCCCGGACCTGCAGAAGGCGGGCTACTTCCAGCAGGCGCTGTTCAAGACTTCGTATTCATGCATCACCTGCGCGCGCAACGCGGCGACGGGACCGCGCCTGACGCAGCGGCAATACCTCGCGGCTCGCCACGTCGTCGTGCGACCCGACGGCCGCGAGCACCTGCTGGAACGCTTCCTGGAAGACAAGGGCTGGCAGCGCCACGTCACCCTGGAGCTGTCGCACTTCATGAGCCTGCTCGCGCTGCTGCCTGGCAGTGACCTGGTGGCGACGGTGCCGGATGACATCGCCACGGTGGTGGGCCGCCACGTGCCGCTCAAGCGCATCGAGCTGCCGTTCAAGGCGCCGCAGATCCACGTGCAGCAGTACTGGCATCGCAGGATGCAGAACGATGCGGCGAACAAGTGGCTGCGCGGAGTGTTCTATGAGGTGAATCGGAGGGAGGCGGGAGCGGGGATGGGAGGTTGAAGCCTGACGGATGCGAGCCGACCCCCATTGCACGCGGCGCTCGCTAAACTCTCGCTGTGGCTTCAGATCCTTCTCCTTCCCCCTCATCCGACGATGTCGAACATCGCGGCTGGACCCTTCAAACCACCTGGTTCCGTTCGTCCCTGGGCGTGTCGGAGGGCTGGGTGTGCTTCGCGACGCGCCCTGCCGCCTCCCACAGGGTCAACATAGGACGGTGGAGCAACAGCGATGAGGCGCTCGAGCACGGACGCGCGTATGTCGACCGCAGAATCGACGACCGCGGAGTCATTGCCGCCAACCTGCCTGTGCAGAAGCGGCGGCAATAGGCGCGAGCGCGTCCGCCTGCGCCGGCGCCACTCTTCACAGGGCGGCGTAGGCGACGATCTCCAGTTTCATCCCGGGCACCACCAGGCCCGCGACCGCCGCGCTGGACCGGTTGGGCCACGGTGGGCGGAAGAATTCGCGGTACACCGCATCGATGGCCGGCATGTCCGCCACGTCGGTCATGTAGATCAGGACCTGCGTCACGTCGTCGAGACTGCCACCGGCCGCCTCCACCGCCCGCTGCAGGTTGGCGAACGTCAGGCGGGCCTGCTGCGCGACCGGCCCGGTGTCGATGCTGCCGTCCGGCCGCACCGGGCCATGCGCGGTGAACAGCAGCCCGCCGCCCTTGACGGCCCAGGAGAACGGCTGGGGAAGTTGCGGCAAGCCGCAGTCGATCACTTCTTTCATCGCATCGGTCTCATAGTTCGGTGCGCAAGCTCCAGATTTCCGGGAACAGGACCACGTCGAGCATCTTGCGCAGGTAGCTCACGCCACCGGTGCCGCCGGTGCCGCGCTTGAAGCCGATCACGCGCTGCACGGTGGTGACGTGGCGAAAGCGCCAGAGGCGGAAGGCATCTTCCAGGTCGGTCAGTTCCTCGCCCAGCTGGTAGAGGTCCCAGTGCTGTTGCGGATCGCGGTAGACCTGCAGCCACGCCTCTTCGACGCCGGCGCTGGCTTCGTAAGGCTGCGTCCAGTCGCGCTCCAGCCGATCCGCCGGCACGGGAATGCCGCGGCGCGCCAGCAGGCGCAACGCCTCGTCGTACAGCGAAGGCGCCACAAAGGCGGCCTCGACGCGCGCCAGCAGGTCGGGGCGGTGCGCATGCGGCTTGAGCATCGCCGCGTTCTTGTTGCCCAGGGAAAACTCGATGCAGCGGTACTGGTAGCTCTGGAAGCCGCTCGACTGCGCCAGGAAGGGCCGCATCGCGGTGTACTCGGGCGG
>JAQGMY010000136.1 GCA_028292105.1 Ramlibacter sp. | reverse complement strand
GATGAAGGCGGCACTTCGGTCTTCGAACAACGGCATGGCGTCATTCCCGGTAGGGCGGCAAGGCTGCGGTATGGGTCACGGCTCGCAGCCAGTCTGCGGCGGTCGCGTCACCCGGCGATCACACCGGTATCACACCGCCGTCACGCGGGCGTGGGTGGGCGCCGCGCGGCGTGCTGCGCGCAGGTCTGCGGTCGGGTTGGAGTCGCGGTGAGAAGCGCTCAGGCGAGCGCGGCGGGCTCGCGTTTCAATTTCAACGAGGCCGCCTCACCAGCCATGGAAGCGGTCCCACTGCGCGACATTGCCATCCGGGAACAGCGCGTGGTACTGCGGAAACTGTGCGCCGGTGGCGCACGCATGGTTGGGCAGGATGCGCACCCGGCTGCCCACCGGGAAGCGCTGCGCGATGTCCGGGTCCGGCCGCCCTTCGCGCGAGACGATGCCGTGTTCCTGGTTGGCGCCGCTCAGGACGTAGCCAGCCAGCGGCTCCCCGGCCAGCGTGCACAGCTGGCCATAGCCGTAGTCGTGCCCTTGCTTCTGGGTGCCGCGGTCCCGGCTCATCGCCATCCAGCCCGCGTCCACGATCGCCCAGCCCTTCTCCGCCTGATGCCCGATCACCGTGGCGAGCACGCTCAGCGCAATGTCCTGCGCCTTGCAGACGCCCACGTTCGCCATGACCAGGTCGAAGAACACGTACACGCCGGCCCTCACCTCGGTGACGCCCGGCAGGCCGCGCGCGGACAGGGCGGTGGGCGTCGATCCGATGCTCACCTCGGCACAGGGCAGGCCTTCGGCACGCAGCCGTTCGGCGGCGCGCACGCAAGCCGCGCGTTCACGTTCGGCGAGAGCGGCCAGCGCTTGCGGATCGTCGAGGTCATAGCTGGAGCCGGCGTGGGTGAGCACGCCTCCGAGCTTCACCCCCGGTGCCGCGAGCGCGCGCCCGACGTCCAGCAGCACCGCGGCTTCGGGTGGGATGCCGGAGCGATGGCCGTCGCAGTCGATCTCGATCCAGACCTCCAGGGTTTCACCGTGCGCAACACCGAACCCGGCGACCTGTCGCGCCACGTCCGCGTTGTCCGTGATCAGCTTGAGTGCGCAGCCGGCACGGCGCAGGGCCAGCACCTGCGGCAGCTTGGCGGGGGCAATCCCGACGGCATAGAGGATGTCGGTGTAGCCGGCCTTGAAGAACTGCTCGGCCTCGAGCAAGGTCGACACCGTGATGCCCTGCGCGCCGGCGGCCCGCTGGGCGGCGACGACCTCGACGCACTTGGTGGTCTTGACGTGCGGCCGGAAGCGCACGCCCAGCGCGTCGAGTTGCGCCTGCATGCGGGCGATGTTGTGCTGCATGCGCGGAACATCCACCAGGGCGGCGGGCGTGGCGAGTTCGTCGAGGTTCATGGCCGCCATTCTCCAGCAGGTGGTCCTGCTGCGCTCATGGGCCGGCCTGAACCGGCGGCAGCTGCAACACCCGTTGCAGCGCCTCAGCCCACCTGCCGCGCCGGCTGCACGATGCGCGGACCCAGCCGCCGCAGCAGGTCGGCCAGGTCCGACTGCTGGCTGGGTTCCCACTGCGCGAACAGCGACTCCAGGTGCTTTTCCCGCGCGCGCACCACGATGGCCAGGGTGGCGCAGCCTGTCCTGGTGAGCTCCCAGCGCCCGGTGGCGTCGCGCACGACCAGGTCCCGCGCCACCAGGTCGTTGGCGCCACGGCGCAGTTCGTCCAGGTCGAACGGCGAAGTGGCCTGCAGTTCCTCCAGCCGCGCGTGCGCCGACTCGTTCAGGCGCAGCAACAGCCAGGCCGCCTCGGGCCCCAGGTCGACGCCGGCGGCCTGCACCACCACGCCGACCTGCTGGCGCCGCAGGTCGCGGTCCATCACGGCTGCCAGGCCGCGCAGCATCTCCTCGTCCCAGCTCGGCGACCGCGGCATCCCCATGGCCTGCCCGACCTCCTCGCCGACGTCGCCACTGGCGGCGGCGACCGTGTCACGCAGTTGCTGCTGCGGCAGCAGCCAGGAGATGGCGAAGCCGATCAAGCCGATCGCCCCCGCCACGGCGAAGACGGTGGCCATGGCATGCGCGAACAGGCCGGCATAGGCGGCACGCGCCGCGGGCTCCATCCGCGCGATCTCCTGCAGGTTGGGGATCTCCGTTGCAGCCGGCAGCCCGCCCGCCAGGGCAGCGGTGAAGACGGCGCCGAGTGCGGCGGTGCCGACGGCGCCGCCGATGGAACGGAACAGCGTGGCGCCCGCGGTGGCCACGCCCAGGTCGCGGTAGTCGACGGCGTTCTGGACGGCGATCACCAGCACCTGCATCACCAGCCCTATGCCCATCCCGAGCAGCAGCGCCATCACCAGGATGAAAGGCAGCCCGCTGTCGGCATGCACGGTCGACAGGCCGAACAGGGCGCCGGTCATCAAGCCGGTGCCGATGATGGGGAAATGACGGTAGCGGCCGGTGCGGCTGATCAACTGGCCGGAAACGATGGACGAGGTGAGCATGCCCGCGATCAGCGGCAGCATCTGCAGGCCCGCGGCAGTGGGCGTCTCGCCCTTCGCCACCTGCAGGAAGATCGGCAGGTAGGTGACCGAGCCGAACATCGCGAAGCCGACGACCAGGCCGACACCGGCCGCGACCAGGAAGGAGCGGTTCCTGAACAGCTGCAGCGGCAGGATCGGCTCCGGCGCGCGGCGCTCGACGAAGGGGAAGGCCGCCAGCGCCAGCACGCCCGCTGCGGCGAGCACCGGCAGCCAGGGCGACTGCCAGGCGCTGCGACTGCCGCCGAGGTCCGCAACGAGCACGACGGCCGCCAGGCCCACGGCGAGCAAGGCAGCGCCGGCGTAGTCGATGCGGCGCTGCTCGCGCTGCGGTGACGGCGGCAACGTCGCCGCGACCAGCGCCACCGCCACCAGGCCGAGCGGCAGGTTGATGTAGAAAATCCAGCGCCACGAGAGGTGGGTGGCGAAGTAGCCGCCGATCACGGGCCCGGCGGCACTGGCCAGGCCGAAGACGGCGCCGAACAGGCCCTGGAAGCGGCCGCGTTCGCGTGGCGGCAGGATGTCCCCGATCACGGCCATCGCCGTGACCATCAGGCCGCCGCCGCCCAGCCCCTGGATCGCGCGAAAGGCCACCAGCTGCAGCATGTTGCGGCTGATGCCACAGAGAACCGAGCCGGCGAGGAACAGCACCACGGCGATCTGCAGCATGCGCTTGCGGCCGTACAGGTCGCCGAGCTTGCCGTAGATGGGCGTCACGATGGTCTGCGCGAGCAGGTAGGCCGTGACCACCCAGGAGAGATGCTCCAGGCCACCCAGTTCGCCGACGATGACGGGCAGCGCGGTGCCGACGATGGTCTGGTCGAGCGCCGCCAGCAGCATGGCGATGAGCAGCCCGCTGATGGTGGTGAGGACGTTGCGGCGGGAAAGGGCAGGCTTGTCCTGCGGCGCTGGCGCGGCAGCCAATGTGGTGTCGTTCACGCGGCAAGCCTAGTGCGGCAGCGCCACGCCTGCGGTAGGACGCGTGCACCATGGACCTGTCGGACTGGCCACGGTTCGCCTTGCACAAGAGAAGTCCTACAGGCGCTGCCGCCAACCGCGCACTCGGTACCCTGGCCCCGCGTTTATGTTCGATGGCATGGCGAACCCACCTCTCTCCAGGATGAAGACTTCTGCACTGGCGGCAGGCGTGCGCGCATGCGTTCTGCTCGGCGCCGCACTGATCGCGCTGCCAGGCCACACGGCGTCGCCCGAGGCGGCCAGGCCGCACGCCACCGGCAAGCTTGCGAAGCCCCGGCCCGCTGCGGCCGCACCCAAGGCCAAAGCGACGGACGCAGCGGCGAAGGCCAAGCCCACTGGCGTCGCGAAAGGCGCCGCCAAGCCCGCCGGCGTTGCGAAATCTGCCGCCCCGCCCGCGCAGCCGGAACAAGGCACCCTGGCCGACTTCGGCAAAGCGCCCGCGTCCGCCGACGTGATGCACGTCGCCAACTGGGTCTCCTTCACCGGCAACAACCAGAAGAAGGCCTTCGTCCTGATCGACAAGAAGCAGGCCCGCCTCTATGTCTTCGATCCGCGAGGCAAGCTCAAGAGCCACTCGCCGGTGCTGCTGGGCAAGGCGGTGGGCGACACTGCCGCGCCAGGCATCGGCAACAAGCCGATCTCGCAGATCACCGAAAACGAAAAGACCACGCCCGCCGGCCGCTTCCTGGCGCTCCCGGGCAAGAACAACCACGGCGAGGACATCATCTGGATCGACTACAACGCCGCCGTGTCGATGCACAGGTTGCGCAAGGTGGCCGCCGAGCAGCAACGCGCGCAGCGCATGGCCACGGCCGACGTCAGCGACAACCGGATTTCCTACGGCTGCGTGAACGTGCCGGCGAACTTCTACAACGCGGTGCTGAGGCCGACCGTCACCCGCTACGGCGCTTTCGTCTACGTCCTGCCGGAGACGCGCACGCCGCAACAGCAGTTCGGCTCGTACGACGTGACGGCGCGCAAGGTCGCGGCAAGGTAGCCGGCCTCAGGCGGCGGGATCGAGCTTGTCCTGCGTCCTGGTGTCGAAGTCGCTGGCGTCGTGCCGCTCGTGCAGCTGGCTGGCCGGCTCGCCACGCACGCGGTTGACCATGCGCCCGCGACGCACGCCAGGCCGTTGGGCGACTTCGTCCGTCCAGCGCTGCACGTTGCGATAGTCCTGCACCTGCAGGAACTCGCCGGCCTCGTATTGCTGGCCTTGCGCCAATGCGCCATACCAGGGCCAGATCGCCATGTCGGCGATCGTGTACTCGTCCCCGGCAACGTAGCGGCTCTCGGCCAGCCGCCGGTCCAGCACGTCGAGCTGCCGCTTGACCTCCATCGCATAGCGGTCGATCGCGTATTCGATCTTCTCCGGCGCGTAGGCATAGAAGTGGCCGAAACCACCGCCGAGGAAAGGCGCACTGCCCATCTGCCAGAACAGCCAGGACAGGCATTCGGCCCGCCGCGCGCCGGACTCGGGCAGGAAGGCGCCGAACTTTTCGGCCAGGTACATCAGGATCGCACCCGACTCGAACACGCGCACGGGCTGCGGCCCGGAGCGATCGACCAGCGCCGGGATCTTGGAGTTGGGATTCACCGCCACGAAGCCGCTGCTGAACTGCTCGCCTTCCTGGATGCGGATCAGCCAGGCGTCGTACTCGGCGCCCGCATGGCCGAGTTGCAGCAGCTCCTCCAGCATCACCGTGACCTTGACCCCGTTGGGAGTGCCCAGCGAATAGAGCTGCAGCGGATGCCGCCCCACCGGCAGTTCCTTGTCGTGGGTCGGGCCGGCGACCGGACGGTTGATGTTGGCGAAGCGGCCGCCGCTGGCCTGCTTCCAGGTCCAGACGGCTGGGGGCGTGTAGGGAGAGGAATCGCTCATGGATTGCACCTGTGGATCAGAAGATGGAAAGGCCGCTCCTGGCCGTGAAAAGCTCCAGCGCCTTCATGCCCAGCAGCGAGTTGCCGCTGGCCTCCAGCGCGGGCGACCACACGCACAGCGTGAGGCGGTCCGGCACCACGGCGACGATGCCGCCGCCGACACCGCTCTTGCAGGGCAGGCCGATGCGAAAGGCGAACTCGCCGGCGGCATCATAGGTGCCGCAGGTGAGCATCAAGGCGTTGACACGGCGTGCCTGGCGCTCGGTGAGGATCTGCTCCTTCACATGCGGGTGCACGCCGTCGCGGCACAGGAAGCCGGCGGCACGCGCCAGTTGCAGGCAGCTCATTCGCAGCGCGCAGTGATGGAAGTAGACATCGAGCACGGTGCCGACGTCATTGTCGAGACGGCCGAAGCTCTTCATGAAATTGGCCAGGGCGATGTTGCGAAAACCGGTGGCCGCCTCGGACGCGGCCACTTCCTCGTCGAAGCCCACCCCCTCCAGGCACAGGCTGGACAGCAGCTCCAGCATCCGCGCCTTCGCATCCATGCGGCTGACCAGCCGGTCGGTCACGGCGATCGCGCCGGCGTTGATGAAGGGATTGCGCGGGATGCCGTGTTCGGACTCGAGTTGCACCAGCGAGTTGAACGGGTTGCCCGAAGGCTCCCGCCCGATGCGCTCCCACAGCGCCTCGCCCAGTTCGCGCATGCCCAGCGTCAGCGTGAAGAGCTTGGAAATGCTCTGGATCGAAAAGGGCGTGGTGCTGTCGCCGGCATGCGCCTCCTGCCCGTCGCAGGTGCGCAGCGCGATGCCGAACTGGGCCGCCGGCACGCGCGCCAGCGCCGGGATGTAGTCGGCCACATGCCCCGCCTGCCCCAGTTGCGGCCGCAGCGTGGCCACGATGTCTTCGAGCAGCGGCTGGAATTCCATGGCGGCCATTGTGCAGCGTGGGCGGCGACAATCGCCGGATGGCCCAAGGCAAGCGCATCTCGATCGACATCGCCGGCGACGCCCTGCAATCCATCAAGGAGCTGGGCGCCGCCGCCCGGCGCGCGCGCAGCGAAGCCGGCGAAGGCCAGGCCGCTGCCGCCACGCGGCTGGGCGTGCACGTGCAGACGATAGGCCGCATCGAGTCGGGCGAGCCCGGCGTGGCGGTCGGCCACGTGCTGGGGCTGCTGGCGCTGTATGGCGTCAGCGTCAAGCTGCAATGGCCGGACGCCGGGGCGGGCCCGGCCTGAGTCAGCTGCGCTCCACCACGACGTCGCTGACCCAGGCGGCCGGCTGCACGTCGGCCGTGGCCGGAGCCCCATGGCAGACGTGCCATCATGCAGGGTGACTTCGCCCCTGTCTCCATGCCACCGCTTTCCGAACTCGGCCTGACGCTTCCCACGCCCGCCTACCTCGCGGGCCTGCTCGTGTTCGGCATCGTCGGCTGGATCGCCTGGCGGCGTGGGCGAAAGCTGGAGCGGCCGGCGTTGAAGTGGGCAGGGCTGGCCATCATGCTGTACCCGTACGCGGTGCCGCAGACCTGGCTGCTGTGGACGATCGGTGCCGGCGCCTGCGTCTGGCTCTATTTCAACTGGTCTTCCTGATCCGCATCAAGCCGCCCGGCGAATTTCCCGCTGCAGGTAATCCACCACCCGCTCGAACGGATCG
>JAQGMY010000124.1 GCA_028292105.1 Ramlibacter sp. | reverse complement strand
TGGCGGTCGCCGCGGCGAGTTCGGCGTTGGCGATGCGCAGTTGCTCCTGCGCCTTGCTGGCCGCGTCGCGGGCGCGCTCGTGATCTGTCTGTGCCGCCTTCAGTGCCTTTTGCGTGTACTGCTCCTGGGCGTCCGCCGCAGCGACCGACAGCACGGGCGCTTCTTGCGCCGGCATGGTCGCGAGCGCCTGTGCGTGGCGGCTGACGTCCCCGGTGGCTTGCGCGGCCGCCGCTTTGAGGGCGTCGAGGCCACTGGGCGCCAAGCCCTTGACCAGCGCTTGCAGCTGCTTGGCGTTCGACTCCGCGGTCGCCAGGGCTGCTTCGCCGCGTCGGGCTTCCTCGCCACTCACCACGCCCGCTGTCTGCAACAGGCCGTCGAGCGCCTGCTGCGCGCGATCGCACTCCGCCTTCAGCTGCGACAGGTCTTGCGCGCCGGGCAGCACCCGGATGGTGCCGACACCGGCTATCGCGATTTCTGTCGCTTGCGACACGGTCCGCGCGCCCTCGCCGCTGACCGCCGCCCCCGCAAGAGTCACGCTGCCGCCGTGCAACTTGTATTCGAGCCGCGTCGACGCCGCTTCCAGGCGCGCCTGCGCCGTCGCCAGCTTCGTTTCGACCGCTTGCAGCTTCTTGCCGATGCCTGCGTAGCCGGCCAGCCGCGCGCCTTCTTCCTGATGGACGGTGAACTGCGCCTGGTGGCCCTCTACCGATGCGATCTGTTGCTGCAGTTCCCCCAGCCTTTGCCTGGCGGCATCCTGCGCCTCCTGGTGCGCCAGGCGGGTGGCCGCGCGCCTGGCCGCGCCCGCCGCTTCCCGCGCGGCCGTGTCGGCTTGCTGGGCGGATTGCAGCAGGCCCTCGGCGCTACGCACCTGCTGCAGCGTTTCCTCGTCGCGCTGCCTGGCCGTGTGGAGATCGGCCGTGCGATCCTGGAGCGCCTTTTGTTCCAGCTCGAAGCCGGCGAGCTGCTCGGTGCATTGCGCAGCCCGGCCGGCCGCGACCTGTTGCTGCAGATCGAGCTGATTGCGCTGGTTGGCCAGCTGCTCGATGGCCCGAAGCCCTTGCGCGGCCAGGTCCGCCTGGGCGCGCTGCCGCTCCCACGGGCGATCGTGCTCCGTGTCGGCGTGCTGCTGTTGAAGCTGGGTGAACCGGTCCACCGCGGCGTTGTATTCCGCGATGCTTGTCTCCAGCCGGGTGAGCTCCTGTTTTCTGGCAGTCGCCTGCTCGATCGCCTTGGCGAAGTCGCCCGTCGGCTTGCCGCCTTTCGTGTGCAGCACCGCGAGTTCGGCCTCCACCTGCTCGATGACCCGATCGCCGGCGGTGGCCGCCAGCTCGCCCATGTCATTGCCCAGGGCGCGGCTGATGTATTCGTGCGCGCCGGCAACCTGCGGCGCGATCTCGCCGGCGGAACCCTGTCGCACCCATAGCAGGCCGGGCACGCCCTGGTGCTCGGCGCGGCTCACGCCCTTGCTTGCATAGCTGAACGAAAACATGTTCGACAGGATCTGCTCGGCGTCGTCACCCGTCGTCGACTTGCCATCCACGTCCAGGCTGCAGGACTTCTTGCCGCCGAAAGTCTTCGACACCCGATGCCGCTTGCCGTCGTACATGAACTCGATCTGCACGCTGGGGCTGGCACCGGGCTGGGTCCACGGCGCCAGGGTCTCGCCCAGGATGGCTGTCCTGTGCCGCTCCTGGAAGCCGACCCGGACGGCCTCGGCGATCGTCGACTTGCCCGACCCGTTGGGTGCGGCGATGAGATTGATGCCGTCGACCAGGTCCTCGAGCGTGAAGGAGTCACGGAACCTCTTGAAGCCCTCGACGCGGATCGTCCTGATCTTCATGCGGCCATTCCCCGTGCGGATGTGGCATCGGACAGGACGGTGCCTTTCGGCTGGATCTCTTTCTGTATGCGTGCCAGCTGCAGCAGCGCGTCTCGCGCCAGGTCGGGGTCAGCCCCATCCAGCCCCGCCTTGAGCTCCTGCAGCGCAGCACCGACGAAGCCGTCGGCGTGCAACGCCTGCAGGTCCGCTTCGGTGGGCGCCAGGCGCAAGTCGGTGTGCTGCGCGACAAAGGCGGCTGCGCGCCGCTCCGCGGCTTCGATGGCAGCCTCCAGCCGCTCTTGACTGGCCAGGTCGCAGGTGCCGGCGAGCACCACGTTCGCGACAGTCGTTGCGTCGATGGCGCGCAGCGCATCGAGCGCCTGCTCGACGTCCACGTCACTCTGTATCTGCAGCTGCAACTGAAGCCACCGGTACTTCGCGGTGGCGACCTGTGTGACCTTCGGCAGAGCCCCAGGACCCTCGATGTCCACGATCAGCACATGGCCAGGATCGTTGTCGCGGAACCGCTCCGGTTCGTGCGTGCCGCTGTACCAGGTTCGTTCGTTCACCTGCTTGGTGCCGTGCCAGTCTCCCAAGGCCAGGTAATCCAGCCGGGCGCGCTCGGCGCGGTCCGCCGCGATCGGATTGGGCGAGTCGACCCCTTCGGCCAGCAGGCCGGCCACGCTGCCGTGCGCCAGCCCGACGCGCAGCAGGCCTTGCGGGGTCGATGCGTCCTGGAACCAGTCGGTCAGGTCGGTGTGCGTGTGGCGCTGCGTGAGCGGCGCGGGAAGCGCCCAGAAGGTGCCGCCGTGTCGGCCCTGGACCTCCATGGCCTCCGGCTGCAGGCACAGGATGGCATTCGCCGGCACGGCGCCCATGCGCCTGGCGAGCTGCCATACCGATTCCGGCAAGGCCGCATCGTGATTGCCAGGCAGCATCAGCCAGGGACCGTCGTAGCCGGCCATCGCATCGAACATGCGAACGATGGTCTTTTCGCGCGGAGTCTGGCTGTCGAACACGTCGCCGGCCACCAGCACTGCATCGACGTCGTGCTCGCTGGCCAGCTGCGCGATGCGGCGCACGCCTTCGATGCGGGCGTTGCTCAGTTCGGTGGCGTCCCCGGCGTCGAACTGGCTGAAGATGCGACCGATCTGCCAGTCGGCGGTGTGCAGGAATTTCATGCGTGACACGCCTCAGGCGCCTGCGGCCGGCACATTGCGCGCGCCCAGCAGGCTTTTGAGCAGGGTTTGCTCTCGCAGCCCGAGTGCTGCAATGCACTCGTCGCCCAGTGACTGCAGCAGCTGCGTGCTGGCGGCATTGGCCAGGTCCAGTCCGACGCGATGCTGCTGCGCAGCGGGGATGGTGAAGTTCAGCCGAACATAGTTCTCGGGCCCGAGATCCGCCTGCGCCGATCGCACTGCCTGAATCTCCTGTGCGGTCATCACCACCTCCAGCAGCGGCTGCACCAGCGTGATCCCACGCCCGGGCATGCTCATTGGGTCGCGGCCCTCCTGCGGGCTCGCGGTGCCGATGCTGATCATCCTGATGTCTGCATCGGCGCCCCAGAGCTTGCGTGCGCACTGCAGCGCCAGCACGTCCGGCGCGTTGGCGACCAGGCCCCCGTCAACGAACACGTGGTTGGCCGCGCGATGGGGCGGCAAGTACGTGGGCGCCGCGGAGGTGGCGAGCATGGCGTCCATGAGCGTGAGCCCCAGCGCATCGCTCTCGGCCATGCCGCCACTGGCCAGCAGGTGCAGCTTGGAGGAGCCCCAGTCGACCGTCGGCATGAGAAGGGGGACCTTGACGGCGGAGAGTTTCACGTGCTCGGCGTCCGGGATCGCCTCGTTGATCGCGGCGCGAAGATTCGCGGGGTCGTACAAGGCCTTGCCCAAGGTGCGCTTCACCGTGCGAAACCGGGTCGTCGGGAAGATCCGCTGGCCCCGATCGAGCAGCAGCTTCTTGGCGCGCGCCGGGGTGCAGCCACGCGCCAGCGCGGTGGCGATGATGCCGCCGATGGAGGTACCGGCAAACATGTCCACCCGGTCGCTCGGGGCGCCGGCGCCGAACCTGTTGAACAGCTGCTCCAGCACGTGCGCGGTGAACAGGCCCCGGTAGCCCCCGCCGGACAGGCTGAGGATCAGCCGGCGCTTGCGGATATCGCCCTGGGCGTCCGCGGACAAGGCCGGGAGGGCGATGTCCGAGCTCACGGAATCGCGCAGACCGAGACGCCCCGCTGGGCGGCCTGCTGCAGGTAGGGGCTGGCCAGCTCCGTGTACGTGTCCAGGTGCACATCGGCGGTGGCGATCAGCAGGCGCAGATCCTGCGCCAGTGGGATCGGGCCGGTGGCGGTCTGGTAATCCAGGGGCTTCAGGTTGCGCCACTGCGCGTAGCGCGTCAGCACCTTCTCGTCGATGTTGTTGTAGACGGATGCCCCGTCGGCCTGCAGGCGCGCGTACAGCGCGTCCAGCAGCTTGATCCATGCGTCGTGCTCGCGGATGTCCTGAGCCTGCTCGGCGACGGTGGCCTTCGCGATCGCAAAGGCCAGGTCACTGAGGATGCAATCCTTGGCCACGACCTTGTTCGCCGAGATCCAGGCGATGACGTTCGGCGCCTTGTTGGCCATGGCCAGCAGCACCGCTGGGCCGAAAAGATAGCGGCTCATCAACCGCGCAGGGCTGGCAATGCGATGTCGTTCAGGGCGCCCGGCACATGCACGCCTTGCGGATCCATGCGCCGGCCCGGCCGCGGCAGCGAGTCGAGCAAGTCAGCCACCGTGCGCTCCTTGCGATCGGTTTCCGACAAGGCGATGATTCGCTCTTCGCTCACGATCACGTATCGCTTGGTCCCTTGCGAAATGAGCGCGACGCCGTCCTCGTCGGCCTGCTTGAGCACCGAGCTGTAGCTCGCCTTGAACAGCGAGATCGGGGTCGGGCGACCGCTGGGGATGACAGCGCCGACCAGGTGCGCGAGTACCTGCAGAGCCTGCGCCAGACGATCGCGCTTTCCGGTGGAAAGAGTGGGCAGCATCAGGATCGCCTTTCTGGTCAGGATGGGCAACCATTGTTGGTCAGGTTGACCAGAATGTCAAGTCTGGGACCGGGGCGCAGGGAGCCGGCAGCGGCGGCAATGACGATGGACAGTCGGCGCTGGATCGGCGAGTTCACGAAGTCCTGATGAGGTCTCAGTAAACCGCCGGCCGCAGAAGCCCACCTCAAACGTCGATATTCGCCGCCCTCAACGCATTGCTCTCGATGAAGTCCCGCCGCGGCTCCACCTCGTCCCCCATCAGCATCGTGAACACCCGATCCGCCTCGATCGCGTCGTCCACCTGCACCCGCAGCAAGCGGCGCACCGTCGGATCCATCGTGGTCTCCCACAGCTGCGCGGGGTTCATCTCGCCCAGTCCCTTGTAGCGCTGGCGACTGGTCGCGCGCTCGGCCTCGGAGATCAACCATTTCATCGCCTGGCGGAAGTCGTTGACCTTCTCCTCCTTGGCCCGCTCGCCCTCGCCGCGCAGCACGCGGGCGCCTTCGCCCAGCAGGCCGCGGAAGGTATTGGCAGCCTCGGCCAGCGC
>JAQGMY010000113.1 GCA_028292105.1 Ramlibacter sp. | reverse complement strand
ACGCGCATCGAGGGCTGGCCCTGCTCGGGCAGCCATGGCACGTGGATCAGGCCGCCGCGCACGCCCTGCCAGCGCGGCTGCGCCAGCAGGTGCATCAGGCCGTAGAAGGTCTGGTTGCACACGAAGGTGCCGGCCGTCTGGGACACCTCGGCGCGCACGCCGGCGGCCAGCAGGGCCTGCAACATCGCCTTGATCGGCAGCGTGGTGAAGTAGGCGGCGGGCGCATCCGCCACCACGGGGGTGTCGATCGGCTGGGCGCCGGCATTGTCCGGGATGCGTGCATCGTTGACGTTGATGGCCACGCGTTCCAGCGAAAGCGCCCCGCGGCCGGCCGCCTGCCCGGTGCAGATCACCAGTTCCGGGCTATGCTGTTCCATCAGCGCCTCCAGCCTCTGCAGCGAGGTGCCGAAGACGGTCGGGATTTCGCCGCCTATCACCGGTCGTCCAGCGATGACACGGCCATGCAGCGCGTGGATCGCCTGCCAGCTCGGATTGACGCTGCTGCCGCCGAACGGATCGAAACCTGTCACGAGTACGGACGAAAGACTACGTACGGACGTGCTTGGACTGGGTAGCATCGCGGCACTCTACATGAGGAGAAAAACATGCGGTGGGAAGGCAACAGGGAATCGTCGAACGTCGAAGACGCACGCGGCGGCGGCGGCGGCGGGGGCTTCGGCCTGGGCGGCGGCACGATCGGCATAGGCACGATCGTCATCGCGCTGATCGGGGGCGCGATCTTCGGCATCAACCCCCTGACCTTGCTGGGCATGATGAGCGGTGAGGGTGGGGGCCCCGCGCCGCAGGCGCAAACCGCGCCGGCACCGCCGTCGAACGACCCGATGGCGAAATTCGTTTCCACCGTGCTGGCCGACACCGAGGACGTCTGGAAGACCCTGTTCCAGCAAGGCGGCGCGACCTACCACAACCCCAAGCTGGTGCTGTTCCGAGGCTCGGTGCGCACTGGGTGCGGCGGCGGCCAGGCGGCGATGGGGCCGTTCTACTGCCCGGCCGACCAGAAGGTCTACATCGACCTGAGCTTCTACGAGACGATGAAGACCCGTCTCGGCGCCCCGGGCGACTTTGCCCAGGCCTATGTCATCGCCCACGAGGTCGGCCACCACGTGCAGCAGGAACTGGGCATCACCCAGCAGGTCGACCAGGCCCGCGCCCGGGCTTCGCAGGTGGAAGCCAACGCCATGAGCGTGCGGGTCGAACTGCAGGCCGACTGCTTCGCCGGCGTCTGGGCGCACCACGCGCAGAACGCCCGCAACATCCTCGAACAGGGGGACGTCGAGGAAGCGATGAATGCGGCGCAAAAGATCGGCGACGACGCCCTGCAACAGTCCGCGGGCCGGGCGGTCGTGCCGGAAAGCTTCACGCATGGCAGCAGCGCCCAGCGCCAGCGCTGGTTCTCCACGGGGCTGAAGTCCGGCACCGTCAAGGCCTGCGACACGTTCAGCGCGCGCACCCTCTAAGACTTGAAGGCGGGAGCGGACGCCGGACGCCGGACGCGTCCGGCCGTCGGGTTTTAGCCGCCCCAGGCAAGGTTTCGAGCGGGATGCGACAATCTCAGGTTGATGTCAGATTCCGCTTTTTCCAAACTTTCCCTGGCTGAGCCGCTCGCACGAGCTGTCGCCGACATGGGCTACGAGACCATGACGCCGATCCAGGAGCAGGCCATTCCGGTGGTTCTCCAGGGCCGCGACGTGATGGGAGCCGCCCAGACCGGCACCGGCAAGACCGCCGCCTTCTCCCTGCCACTGCTGCAGAGGCTCCTCAAGCACGAGAACGCATCCACCTCTCCCGCCCGGCATCCGGTGCGGGCGCTGGTGCTGCTGCCCACGCGCGAGCTGGCCGACCAGGTGGCCCAGCAGGTCAAGCTCTACGCCAAGCACACGAACCTGCGCAGCGCCGTGGTGTTCGGTGGCATGGACATGAAGCCGCAGACACTGGAGCTGAAGAAGGGGGTCGAGGTGCTGGTCGCCACGCCTGGCCGCCTGCTCGATCACATCGAAGCCAAGAACGCCGTGCTGAACCAGGTCGAGTACGTGGTGCTCGACGAGGCCGACCGCATGCTGGACATCGGCTTCCTGCCGGACCTGCAGCGGATCCTTTCCTACCTGCCCAAGCAGCGCACCACGCTGCTGTTCTCGGCGACTTTCTCGCCCGAGATCAAGCGGCTGGCGAGCAGCTACCTGCAGGACCCGGTGACCATCGAGGTGTCGCGCCCGAACACCACGGCGTCGACGGTCGAACAGCATTTCTACAGCGTGGTCGACGACGACAAGCGCCGCGCCGTCAAGCAGATCGTGCGCCAGCGCGGCATCACGCAGGCCTTCGTGTTCGTGAACAGCAAGCTCGGTTGTGCCCGGCTGGCCCGCTCGCTCGAGCGCGAAGGCATGAAGACCACCGCCCTGCACGGCGACAAGAGCCAGGACGAACGCCTGAAGGCGCTCGACGCCTTCAAGAAGGGCGAAGTCGACCTGCTGGTGGCCACCGACGTCGCCGCCCGCGGCCTCGACATCAAGGACGTGCCGGCGGTGTTCAACTTCGACGTGCCGTTCAATGCAGAGGACTACATCCACCGGATCGGGCGGACCGGTCGTGCCGGCGCCTCTGGGCTGGCCGTGACGTTCGTCTCCGCCAGCGATGGCCGGTTGGTGGCCGACCTGGAAAAGCTGCTCAAGACCAAGATCGAGCTCGAGGCGATCGAGTGGGACGACGACCGTCCGCGCGGCCGCATCAACGACGGCCGCCGCACCTGGCGCGAACGCGGCGAAACCGGCGACGAGCGCGACGTGCTGGATGCGCAGCGCGAGCCCGGTGCCGCCCCCGCGCCTCGCGCCGAGCGGCCGGAAAGGGTCGAGCGGTTCGAGCGCGTCGAACGCGAGCGCCCGGAGCGCGGCGAGCGTCCGCCGCGGGTGGCGCAAGCCCCGGCCGACCCGTTCTTCGAGCAGCCTTACCAAGCGCCGCAGGGCGAGGTCAAGCCGGCGTGGGAAGGCGGGCCCAAGCCGGCCAGCCGCGTGTCGGCCAACATCAAGACCAAGCGCCG
>JAQGMY010000099.1 GCA_028292105.1 Ramlibacter sp. | reverse complement strand
GCGTCGACGCCATGCTGGTTGCTGAGGGTGAAGGCGAACGGCACCAGCAAGGTCACGATCACGATGCGCACGCTGTGCGCCGCGGCGACCAGCTCGCTGCGCGCGCCTTCACGTTCGGCCAGCAGCGTCATTTCGGAGGCGCCGCCGATCGCGCCGGCGAAGAAGCTGGTAGCCCACTGCTCGCGCGGCCCGACGCCCATGCGCGCCCCGTGCATGCGGTGCAGCCACCGCCCCATGGCCCACCCCAGCCCCAGCGACCACACGATGGCCAGCAGGATGGCCCACCAGAGGCTCACCACCAGCGCCGCGACCTGCGGCGTGAAGTAGAGGCCCAGGGCGGTGCCTATCACTGCCTGCCCCAGGTTGCGCAGCATCGGCTCGCTGCGCGTGGACGCGCCGAAGATCGACGCGATGGCGCTGGCCAGCAGCGGCCCGATCATCCAGGGGATGGGGGTGTGAAGCCAGCGGCAAAGCAGGGCGGCGGCAAGCGCCAGCAGCAGCGTGCCGGCGACGCGGAGGACGTTGGTTGATGCCATGGGGGGGAAATGCGGCGGCCGCCTTGCAGCGGCCGAAGCCCTTAGTATCGACGCATGCGCTTGCCACTTGCCGTCGCCTTGCTGTCGCTCGCGGCCGGCTGTGCGACGCCGGCTTTGCCGGACCTCTCGGGAGTCGACGCCCTCCTGCTGGGCGAACAGCACGACGCCGGCGACCATCCGCAGTTGCAGCAGCGTTGGGTGGCGACGCTGGCGCAACGCGGCACCCTGGCGGCCCTGGCGCTGGAGATGGCGGAGCGCGGCACGTCGACCGCCGGCCTGGGCGCGGGCGCCAGCGAATCGGAGGTGCGCACCGCGCTGCGCTGGAACACCGAGGCCTGGCCGTGGGAGCGCTACGGCTTGCCGGTCATGGCGGCGGTTCGTGCAGGGGTGCCGGTGCTGGGCGCCAACGTGCCACGCGACGAGATGCATCAGGCGATGCAGGACGGCAAGTTCGACCAGCTGCTGCCGGGCCCGGCGCTGAAGGCGCAGCAGCAGGCGATTCGCCGGGGGCATTGCGACCTGTTGCCCGAGCAGCAGGTCCGGCCGATGACGCGGGCGCAGATCGCGCGGGACGTCGCGATGGCGCAAACCATCGCTTCGCAGGTGGCGCCCGGCAAGACGGTGGTACTGATCGCCGGTGCCGGCCATGTCCAGCCGGACATCGGCGTGCCGCAGCACCTGCCGGCTACCGTTTCCGTGCGGCCGGTGGTACTGCCGTCGGAGGCGACGGGCAAGGACTACTGCGACGAGTTCAGGAACCGGCAGACGCCGCGGTAAGCGCCGGCCAAGGACGCCGGGATGACATCCTTGCTTACGCGTGCGCCTTGATCGAATCCGCCAGCGTATTCACCAGCCGGTCGATGTGCTCCCGCTCCACGATGAAGGGCGGCGCGATCACCAGGATGTCGCCCGCCGGGCGCACCAGCGCGCCCTTGTTGAAGCAGTCCACGAAGATATCGTAGGCGCGCTTGCCCGGCGTGCCGGCGATCGGCGCCAGTTCCACCGCCGCGGCCAGGCCGAGGCTGCGGATGCCGATCACGTTGGGCAGGCCCTTGAACGTGCCGTGGAAAGCGTCGCCCAGCACCTTGCCCATTTCGCCGGCGCGCTGGAACAGCCCGTCCTTCTCGTACAGGTTCAGCGTCGCCACCGCGGCCGCGCAGGCCACCGGGTGGCCCGAGTAGGTGTAGCCGTGGAAGAACTCGATCACGTGCTCCGGCGCATCGGTCTTCATCATCGCGTCGTACAGCTTGTCACGGCAGATCACGCCGCCCAGCGGGAACACGCCGTTGGTGACGGCCTTGGCGAAATTCAGCATGTCCGGCACCACGCCGTAGAAGTCGGCGCCGAAGTTGGTGCCCATGCGGCCGAAACCGGTGATCACCTCGTCGAAGATCAGCAGGATGCCGTGCTTGTCGCAGATCTCGCGCAGCCGCTTCAGGTAGCCCTTGGGGGGCAGGTACCAGCCGGCCGAACCAGCCACCGGTTCCACGATGATGGCGGCGACGTTGCTCGGGTCGTGCAGCGGCAGGATGCGCTGCTCCAGTTCCAGCAGCATGTCCTCGGCCGACTCCGGCTCGCGGTTGTGGATGTACGCGTTGGCCGGGTCGTGGATGAAGCGCATGTGGTCCACCCGCGGCAGCAGCGCGGTGCCGTACACCTTGCGGTTGGCCGGGATGCCGCCGACGCTCATGCCGCCGAAGCCGACGCCATGGTAGCCGCGCTCGCGGCCGATGAAGACGTTGCGGTGGCCTTCGCCGCGCGCGCGGTGATAGGCCAGCGCCACCTTCAGCGAGGTGTCCGCCGCTTCCGATCCCGAGTTGCAGAACAGCACCTTGTTCAGGTCGCCGGGCGCCATCGCCGCGATCATCTCGGCGGCCTTGAACGCCTGGTCGTTGCTCGCCTGGAAGGCGGTGGCGTAGTCCAGCGTGTCGAGCTGCTTCTTGATGGCTTCGTTGATCGAGGAGCGGCGATGTCCCGCGCCCACGCACCACAGGCTGGAGATGCCGTCGACGACGGTGCGGCCGTCGTGCGTGGTGAAGTTCATGCCGTCGGCGGCGACGAAGATGCGCGGCTCCTTGCGGAAGTGGCGGTTGGGCGTGAAGGGCAGCCAATGGCTGTCCATGTTGAAGTCGGGGGTGGCCATGCGGTGCTCCTGGTCGAGCGGCTATTTTGCGCCGAAAGAAGCTCCCGTCATTCCCCGCGCGGGCGGGAATCCTGAGCTCCCAGGTGGGCCCGCGATCAGCGCAGCGCGCCGAAGACCTTGCCGAGCAAGGCACTGCCCGTGCCCACCGGGTCCCTGCGGATCTTCTTTTCTTCCTCGGCGATCATGAAGTAGAGGCCGTCGAGCGCCTTGCGCGTCACGTACTGGTCGATGCTGGCGTCCTGCGCCTTCAGCAGGCCCATGCCGCTGGCCTTCTGCGCCACGCGGTCGTACTTCTCGGCGAGGCCCACCTTGGCCGTGGCCTGGTGCACCACGGGCAGGAAGGTGGAAGACAGCGCCGTGCGGGTCTTGCCCGCGAAGAACTCGGTCACTGATGTGTCCCCGCCAGTGAGGATCCTCCTGGCATCGCCGACGCCGATGTTGCGAACCGCCTCCACCAGCAGGTTCTTCGCCATGGGAACGGCGCTTTCGGCGGCGCGGTTCATCGCCGTCTCCAGTTCGTCGAGCTGCCTGCCCATGCCCAGCGCCGACAGGATCTTGCCGGCGTCCTTGAGGTAGCCCGGCAAGGGAATGCGCACTTCCGGCCGCCCGAGGAAGCCGTCGGGCCGCCCCAGCAACCTGACCGCCGCGAGCGCGCCGGTTTCCAGCGCAGCCTTCAGCCCCTTCGATGCGTCGAGGTCACTGATGCCGGCGAGCGACTGCGCCTGGCCGCGGCCGGCCAGCAGGACGAGGGGGGTGGAGAGGACCAGGGAGCGACGAAGCATGCGGCTGCAGGGAAGTTGTTGCTCAGCCATGATGCCAGTCCACGCGCATGCGTCAATGTGGCGCCTGCGACAATCTCACACTTATGTCCGAAGCCTACATCCTCACCCTCTCCTGCCCGGACCGGCCGGGCATCGTTCACGCAGTGTCGGGCTTCCTGCTGGAGCGCGGCGGCAACATCGAGGAAGCGGCGCAGTACAACGACCACGACACCGGCCTGTTCTTCATGCGCGTGCGTTTTGCCTGCGGCCAGCTGACGCAGGACGACCTGCGGCTGCAGCTGAAGCTTTTCGCCGAGGGCTTCCAGATGCAGTGGAAGCTGCATGCCGGCGCCCACCCGATGAAGACGGTGATCTTCGTCAGCAAGGAAGGGCACTGCCTGAACGACCTGCTGTTTCGGTGGAAGAGCGGGCTGCTGCCGCTGGACATCCGCGCGATCATCTCGAACCACCGCGACTTCTACCAGCTGGCGGCCAGCTACAACGTTCCGTTCCACCACATCGCCATGACCGCGGCCACCAAGGCGCAGGGCGAAGCGCGCCAGTTCGAGGTGATCGAGGCCGAGGGCGCGGAGCTGGTGGTGCTGGCGCGCTACATGCAGATCCTGTCGGACGACATGTGCCGCAAGCTGTCGGGCCGGGCGATCAACATCCACCACAGCTTCCTTCCCAGCTTCAAGGGCGCCAAGCCCTACTACCAGGCGCACGACCGCGGCGTGAAGTTGATCGGCGCCACCGCGCACTACGTGACCGCGGACCTCGACGAGGGGCCGATCATCGAACAGGACGTGGCGCGGGTGGACCATGGCTACACGGTGGAAGACCTCACGGCGCAGGGCCGCGACACCGAGAGCATGGTGCTGGCGCGGGCGGTGAAGTGGCACAGCGAGCATCGTGTGCTGATCAACGGGCACAAGACGGTGATCTTCCGGTAGCCATCGCCATGAACGCCGCCGCCGATCCAGCAGTGCCACAACGCGCGGAGCGCCAGTCCCAGGTCGTCGCCGCCCTGCAGAAGGTGCTCCCGCACGGCGCGCTGCTCTGGCATGAGGAAGACACCACTCCCTACGAATGCGACGGCCTCACGGCCTACCGCGAGCGGCCGCTGCTGGTGGCGCTGCCGGAGTCGGAAGACCAGGTGCAGGCGGTGCTCAAGGCATGCCACCAGTTGCAGGTCCCCGTGGTCGCCCGCGGCGCCGGCACCGGCCTCTCGGGAGGCGCCATGCCGAACCGCATGGGCGTCACGCTGTCGCTGGCGAAATTCAATGCGATCCGCAGCATCGACCCGGTGGCGCGCACGGCGCTCGTCGAGTGCGGTGTCCGCAACCTCGCCATCAGCGAAGCGGCCGCCAGCTACGGCCTGTACTACGCGCCGGACCCTTCCAGCCAGATCGCCTGCACCATCGGCGGCAACGTGGCGGAGAACTCGGGCGGCGTGCACTGCCTGAAGTACGGGCTGACCCTGCACAACGTGCTGAAAGTACGCGGCTTCACGGCCGAAGGCGAGCCGGTGGAGTTCGGCAGCGACGCGCTCGACACGCCCGGCTACGACCTGCTGGCCGTGGTCGTCGGCAGCGAAGGCATGCTGGCGGTGACGACCGAAGTCACGGTCAAGCTGGTGCCCAAGCCGCAGCTGGCGCGCTGCATCATGGCCAGCTTCGACGACATCCGCCGCGCCGGCGACGCCGTGGCCGCCGTGATCGCCGCCGGCATCATCCCGGCCGGCCTGGAAATGATGGACAAGCCGATGACGGCGGCCGTCGAGGACTTCGTGCATGCCGGTTACGACCTCTCGGCCGAAGCCATCCTGCTGTGCGAGAGCGACGGCACGCCGGAGGAGGTCGAGGAAGAGATCGGCCGTATGAGCGAGGTGCTGCGCGGCGCCGGCGCCACCGCCATTGCAGTGAGCCAGGACGAGGCCGAGCGCCTGCGCTTCTGGAGCGGGCGCAAGAATGCGTTTCCGGCCTCGGGCCGCATCAGCCCCGACTACATGTGCATGGACTCGACGATTCCGCGCAAGCGCGTCGCCGACAT
>JAQGMY010000087.1 GCA_028292105.1 Ramlibacter sp. | reverse complement strand
CGCGAGTGGTCGGAGCTGGGCTACAGCGACGCCGTGATGGACAAGGTGATGCACGGGAATGCGGAGCGGGTGTTGGGACTTTGAGGCCGATGGTGCGCAAGCAAGCTTGCACACCCTACGAATACCGAATCTGCGCGTCCGCAACCCTGACCCCGCAGGGTGTGCAAGCTCCGCTTGCGCACCATCCCCAATGAACGAGGAGACACCATGAAGACAAGCCTGTGGGCCGGCGCACTCGCCGTGACCCTTTCCCTTGCTGCCTGCGGCGGCGGCGGTGGCGGCACCTATTCGCCGCAATCCGACCTGCTGCAGGTCTCCGGCGGCACCGTCGCGGCCGGCAACGAGTCCTCGTCGGCGATCCGCGTGTTCAAGGGCATTCCGTTCGCGGCGGCACCCGTGGGCAGCCTGCGCTGGAAGGCGCCGCAGCCGGTTCCCGCCTGGACCGGCGTGAAGCAGGCCAATGCCTTCGGCAACGCCTGCGTCGCCGGCAATCGCCCGGCCGGACGGCCGGGCGCCATCCTGTACCAGGACCCGGGGCCGCAAAGCGAAGACTGCCTGTACCTCAACGTGTGGACGCCGGCGGCGTCCGGCGCGCAGGAAAAGCGGCCGGTGATGATGCTGCTGTACGGCGGCGGCAACCAGCTGGGCGCGGCGTCGCAGCAGAACTACGACGGCGCCGGCCTTGCGGCCAAGGGCGCGGTGGTCGTCACCATGAACTACCGGCTCGGTGCGCTGGGCTTCCTGGCACACCCGGAACTGACGGCCGAAGGCGGTGGCCGCTCGGGCAACTACGCGCTGCTCGATGCGCTCGCCGGGCTGCAGTGGATCCAGGCGAACATCGCCGCTTTCGGTGGCGATGCCTCGCGTGTCACGCTGTACAGCGAGTCGGCCGGAGCCGGGCTCGCCAGCGTGCTGCTGGCGTCGCCCAAGGCCAAGGGCCTGTACCACCGCATGGTGCTGGAGAGCCTGGGCTCGCTGCCCGCCGGCGCCAACAACCAGACCCTGGCGCAGGCGCAAACCGCCGGCAGCGCTTTCGGCACCAGCATCGGCGCGCCATCGCTGGCCGCGCTGCGGGCCAAGTCGGCCGCTGAAATCATGGCGGCGACCTTCGCGACGGCCGTGATCGTCGACGGCGACGTGCTGCCGGACCAGCTGGACCTGCTGTTCGCCCGCAAGCAGATCAACGACGTGCCGCTGCTGCTCGGATGGAACGCGGACGAGGGCACGCCCTATCCGCCGTTCGCCACGACCGTTGCGGGCTACGAAGCCGCAGCCAATGCGCGTTACGGTGCGATGGCCGCGCAGTTCAAGGCGGTGTACCCGGCGACGACCGACGCGGAAGTGCAGGCAATGGCCTTCAAGCCGATGCGCGACAGCCTGTTCGCCTGGCAGCCCTGGACCATTGCCCGGGCGCATGCGGCGATCAACAAGTCGCCGACCTACCTGTACTTCTTCACCCGCAAGCCGGCGTATGCGCCGGACCAGCACTTCACCGAGCTCGATCCGCCGTCGCTGTATGGCGCCTATCACTCGCTCGAGCAGGTCTACTTCTACAACAACCTGGACAAGAGCGCGCCGCCGCGGCCGTACACCAGCGTCGACCGTGGCATCGCCGATGTCGCGTCCTCCTACCTGGTGAACTTCGCCAGCACCGGCAACCCGAACGGCGGCACGCTGCCGCAGTGGCCGAGCTTCACCGGGCCGGGCAGCCAGACGATGGAGATCGGCGACAGGATCGGCGCGACGGCGGTGCCGTTCCGGCCGGCGCTGGACTTCTTCGATGCGTTCTATACGCAGGCATTGGGGCGGCCGTTGCCGTTTTGATCACCTGTCATCCCCGCCTGCGCGGGAATGACGGCGAGGCTGTTACACCGCCACCCCACCGCACGGATGGGTCCCTATACTCGGCCGAACCCAATCCTTGCACCCATGGCTCAGCGATTCCTGCAGCGCATCGGCGCCTTCGCGGGTGCCTGCATCCTTCTTTTCTCCTCGTCCGCGCGGGCCCAGAGCCCCGCACTCGACAAGCCGCTGCCGCCCGAGCAGTTCGCCGCGTGCGTGCAGCAACTCGGCGACCAGACCCCCACCGCGCTCAAGCCCCTGAAGCGCGATGACTTCCTGCGCATCGCCGCCGGTGCGCAGTTCGACGACCGCGTGCGGCAAGCGCTGCTGGTGCAGGCGGGCGAGCCGACCTTCTGGTGGGATGACCTGGCCGCCACCACCGACGATGAGCGCGTGCAGGAAGGCCGCCGCATCCTGGCGGCCAATGCCGAAACGCTGCAGGGCATCGAGGCGCAGTTCGGCATCCCGAAGGAAATCATCGTCGCCATCTACGGCATCGAAACCAACTACGGCCCGTCCGCCGGACGCATCCCGGTGCTGGATGCCACGCTCTCGCTGGCCTGCCTGCGGCCCTGCCCGCCGGAGCGCGCCAGCGCCTGCCTGTCGCGCGAGCGGGCCTACGCAGCCGTGCGCCTGCTGCGCGACAACAAGGTGCGGCCCGAAGCCTTCCGCGGTTCGTGGGCCGGCGCCTTCGGCCGCACGCAGTTCGTGCCCGATACCTTCGAGCAGCTGGCGGTCGACGGCGACGGCGACGGCCTGGTCGACATCGTCAACTCCGAGCGTGATGCCTGGGCGACCGCGGCCAACCACCTGAAGACGCGCGGCGGCTGGACGCCGGGCGTGCCGGTCTACATCGAAGTGAGCATCCCGCCCGACCAGCAGGCCGAGTTCGCCGCCACGGGCAAGTCGATCCGGCTGACCACGCGGGCGAAGAAGCTGTCCGAGTGGGCGGCGCTGGGCTGGCGCGGCTTCGACCGCAGCGGCCAGCCGGTGCCACTGCAGTTGCCCGGCGATCCCGAGGTCTATCCCTTCCTGCCGGTCGGCTTGCCCGGACCCGCCTTTCTCGCCTCGCGCAACTTCAACACGATCTACCGGTACAACAACTCGGAACGCTATGTGATGGAGGTCGCGTTGCTGGCCGCCAGGCTGGCCGGCGATCCCGGCTTCATCACGCCCTGGCCGACCGACGACCCGGGCCTCAGCCGTGCCCAGGTGCGGGAGCTGCAGGCCTGGCTGATGCAGCGCGGCTACTCGCAGGTGGTGCCCGACGGCGTGCAGGGGCGCAATACGCGCGAAGCGATAGCGGCCGAGCGCGCCGCCAAGGGTTTGCCGCCGGGGCGGCGGGTGGGGCAGCGGACGATGCGGCTCTTGATGCAGCCGTGAGCGGTGGGGACTGTCCCCAACCACCGCCGCCTTCTGACAACCAGGCTTCCCCAACTGCGCGAGAATCCGGCCAAGCTTCAGGGGAACCCGATGAAGACAGCCAGGCTTTTCTCCGTCTTCGCATGGCTCATGCTCTTGCTGTTCAGCGCCGGCCTGCGCGCCCAGGCGGCCACGGAGCCGAGCGTGCACCAGATCTACGAGGCCGCCACCAGCGGCGACATCCGCGGTGCGCAGCAGATGATCGACCAGGTGATCGCCGCGCATCCGAACAGCGCCCGGGCGCACTACGTGAAGGCGGAGCTCAGCGCGCGCGAACGCGACGCCGCCACCGCCCGCGCGGAGCTGGCCACCGCCGAGCGCCTCGCGCCGGGCCTGCCCTTCGCGCGCCCGGATGCGGTGACGGCTCTGCGGGCGCAAGTGGAGCGCCTGGCCGCCGCGCCGGCCCGCTCCACCGAACCCCGCGCCGCGCAGCAGCGCGCCGATACCCGACGGATGGGCGCGCCACCGGCGCAGGAACGTTCCGGCGGCGGCTTTCCCTTCGGCGCCATCCTGCTGGCGGCGATGGTCGGCGTCGTGGTGCTCATGATCATGCGCCGGCGCCGCTCGGCCGCCATCGCGAGCGGGCCCGGGCAGCAACCGTGGGGAGTTGGCGGCAGCGCCAGCAGCCCGGGCGTCGCGCGGCGCGGCTTCGACATCGATCCGCAGCGCGGGTACGACCCGGCAATGGGGCCGGGAGGCACGATGGGCGGCATGGGCCCCATGGGCGGTACGGGCCCGCAACAGGGCTCGATGGGCTCGTCCCTCATGCGCGGGCTGGGCACCGGCCTGGCCGTGGGCGCGGGTGCGGTCGCGGCCCAGGAAATCGGCCGGCGCATGTTCGATCATGGCCGCGAGACGCAGCACGATGCCTTGAGCGGCCTGGGCGCCGCCGGCGCCGCCGACTCGCAGATCGCGCGCGACGCCGGGCTCGGCGCTTTCGGGAACGCTCCGGTCAACGAGGACCTCGGGGGGCAGGACTTCGGCATCACCGGCGGCGACTGGGACGACGGTGGCGGCATGGACATGGGCGGCGGCGGCAGCGACTGGGACAATTGAGCGCCACCCCAGCCCCTGCCGAATGGGCGGTCTGCATAGGCCGCTTCCAGCTGTTCCACAACGCGCAACTGGCCTTGTTGCAGCAGGCCTTGCGCCTGGCGCCGCGCTGCGTGGTGCTGATCGGGTCGGCCCACAACGCCCGTTCGCCCCGCAATCCGTTCACGTACGAAGAACGGGTCGAGATGGTCCGCCAGGCCGTGCCGGAAGCGGACCGCGACCGCATCGCCTTCCTGCCGATCCGCGACGTCTACGACCAGCGCCTGTGGGTGGTGGCGGTGCAAGGCGCGGTGGCGAAGCTCACCGGTTCTTCGCGCACGCGCGTGGTGCTGGTCGGCCATCGCAAGGATCCCACCAGCCAGTACCTGCTGGACTTCCCCGGCTGGCCGCTGCACGACGTCGGCCGCCAGGGTGAGGTGCACGCCAAGGCTTTGCGCGCGGCGCTCTACACCGCCCAGACCGTGGACGGCGCACTGGCTGCCTTGACCGCCCAGGTCCCGCCCTCGACGCTGGACTTCCTGCGCGGCTGGTCGCAGCTGCCCTTCCTGCCCAAGCTGCGCAGCGAGTGGGCCGAGCTCGCCGAGGAGCACGCCAAGTGGGCGGGCGCGCCTTATCCGCCGGTGTTCGTCACCGTCGATACGGTGGTGCGCGTGGCCGACCGGGTGCTCCTGATCCGTCGCGGCCGCGCCCCCGGCAAGGGCCTGATGGCGGTGCCCGGCGGCTTCATCGAACAGCGCGAGACGGCCTACCAGTCGGCACTGCGCGAGCTGCAGGAAGAGACCGGCTTCGAGCTGCTGCCCGCCGAGATGGAGCACGCGCTGAAAGCCACGCGGGTCTTCGACGACCCCAACCGCAGCCAGCGCGGCCGCGTGATCACGCACGCCTTCTACTTCGACTTCGGCCAGCGCATGCTGCCGGAGATCGCCGGCAGTGACGATGCCGCGGAGGCGCGCTGGGTGCCGATCGACGAGCTGGCCGCGATGGAAGCGCAGTTCCACGACGACCACTTCCACATCCTCGATTCCTTCCTCGGGCTGAGCCCGCAAGACTAGCGCGCCAGGGGCTGCGCCCAGAGCGGCCGCCAGTCGATCTGCGCAATCTCCTCGGCCAGTGCCAGCTTCCTGGGCCGCGGCAAGCCGCGCATGCCCAGCACCACCCATTGCACGCGCGCGACATCGACGCTGCCGCTCTCGGCCCAGCGCTGCGCTTGCATCTGCGGGTTGTGCAGCATGGCGGCCAGCCATGCCGCTTGCGGCACGCCCAGTTCATGCGCCCGCATGCCGAAGAAGTGCAGGGACGCCGCCTCGGCGCCGCACAGGCGCTCGCCCCAGGGCGCGTTCTCCAGGTACAGGCGCAGGATGCGCGGCTTGCCCAGCGTGCGCTCCATCTCCACGGCGTAGAGCAACTCCCGCAGCTTGCGCACCGGGCTGCGCTCGCCACCCGTCACCAGCAGCTTGGCGACTTGCTGCGACAGCGTGCTGCCGCCGCGTGCGATGCGATGCGTCTCCTGGTTGCGGGCCAGCGAGGCCGCGAGTTCGACCAGGTCGTAACCCGGGTGCTCGAAGAAGTGCTGGTCCTCCGCCGCCACCACCGCGCGCGCCAGCCAGCTGTCAGGCGTCAACTTGCTGGCGCGCGAGTGGCAACTGCTGCGCGCACCGGCCAGCGCTTCGGTCCCGAGACCGCTGACCGCAAAACCTTCGATGCGCGGCTTCAGCGTCAAAGTGCCAGCGGGCAGCGACAGCTCCGCGTGCAGGGAGAAAGTCCCCGCGATGTGGGCGCCCGCGACCTCCGGGATGTCGTCGGCGAACAGGGCGTAGCCGTCCGCCATCGGGGTGGTCGGCACGTCCAGGCGCAGTTCCAGGTGGTCGCCCGCCAGCTTTCCCGTCCACTCGCCGCGCACCTTGCCCGAGGCGAAGTCGCCCCGGAGCTGCTCGCCCACGCGGTGCACCGTGAGCTGCACCTGCGGCAGCCGCAGCGGCTGTTCGCCCAGGCCCGGCGGCTGCAGCAGGCAAGGCGCGCAGCGCACCTGCAGCCAGCCCTCGCGCGCCCATGACAGCTGCAGCAGGCCGTGCCGCGTCGGGATCCGGCGTCCGTGCAGCAGCGGGCCACCCCAGGCGGAGGTGGCCAGGCGCAGCATCGACGGCACGCCGGCGCGCAGCGTGAAGGGGCCCAGCACCAGCGGCACGGCCCACTCTCCCGGCAAGGGCGCCAGCGTGGCGCGCAGCGCGAAGAAGGCGCCGGCCGCCAGTGTCAGCAGGGCCAGCAGGACCGCGGAGAAGACGATGGCGAAGGTTTTCATGAGGGGCTCGCGACGGTGATGGCCTGCCAGGGGCCGCGGGACTGTTGCAGCAGCGCGGCCCAGTACCAGGCGGAGGTGTCGGTGAAGCCGCGGCCGCCAGCGTCGACGATGCGCTCGCACACCCGCAGGCGCTGGCCGGCGCGGCTGGCCTGGAAGCAGCGCCACAGCTGGCCGTCGGGGTCCTGCTGCAGCTGTTCCTGCGCCACCCGCCAGCCGAGGCCGCGATAGCAGTCCGCCGCCGGATGCAGCATGCGCGTGGGCTGCAGCACCGTGCGCAGCACCAGCACCTGCTGGCCATCGGTCAGGCGCGCCAGCGTCCCGGGGAACTGGCGGGCGAAGCGCTGCTCCACCTCGGTCAGCATCAGGGGGCGCAGCGGCCGGCCTTGCCACTGCGAAGGGAACTCGCCGCCAGCAGCGGGCAGCGGCAGCGCGTGCGCAGTGCCGAAGACCTTCCAGCCGGCGATCGCCAGGCACAGCGGCAGCAGCGCGGCGCAGGCCAGCTTGTAGAGGACGCGGTGGGCGAAGGTGTTGTCAAACATGGCGGGCGGCCTGTTTGTCGTACGGGGGAGGTGCGCAACGTTCGTTGCACACCCTACGGGGCGCGGTGCTTGGACCTCCTGCCTCCCACCCGTAGGGTGTGCAAGCTTGCTTGCGCACCAGGAACCCCACACAGGCGATCGCGCCGCATACCCCGGCCAGCACGACCAGCCCAACCGCGTCGTGCACCCAGCCGACGCTGCCGTGCCCAGCGCCCTCAAGCCCCACCAGCACCGTGTTCCGCACGATGTTGCCCGCCAGCACCAACACGCTGACCAGCGGCAGCCGGGCGAGGAAGCTGCGGCTGTCGCGCCCCGTGTAGAGCGCTGCTGCGCAAGCGGTGAAGTAACCCAGCCACAGCAGCTGCACCCCGGAACAGGGCGCATCGACGATCACCAGGCGGCCATCCACCTGCAAGGCGGTGCCGCTGCGCTCCACCACGAACAAGGGCATCAGCAACCAGCGGCTGGCTTCCGCCGTCAGCAGGCGCAGCGGGAAACCGGCATAGAACTGCAGCGAGGCGATCCACGGCAGCGACAGCAGCGACAGTCCCAGCAGCGGCGCACTTGCCACATGCCCCGGCAGGAAGGCGGCGAGCGCGGCGCCCAGGGCGGCCAGCGCCAGCAGCGCGCCCAGCAGCGGCGGCAGCACGCCGATCGACAGCACCGAGCCCAGCGCGCCGGCCAGTGCCGCCGCCAGCCAGCCGAGCCGCGGCGCCGCCCGCAACTCCTTGCGGCAGCGCCAGGCCAGCAGGCCCAGCGCGGCGATGGCGAGCAGGCCCAGCGGGTCGTCCGAGCGATCGAGCATGCGGCGCGCCATCCACACCCAGGCGGGCAGCAGTGCCAGCGCTACGCACAGCAGCCAGGCGGCCGCGGGGGCGCGCTCGATGCGCAAGCAGAACTCCACGACGCGCGGCGTGGCCAGCAGGCGGGACTTGAGCATGTCGGGCCTCAGGCGGTGAAGTGGTGGGGGCGCTGGCGGCGGGCGCGGCGCGCCAGCATTGCCAGCACCGACAGCAGCACGATCACGGCGCCCCAGGTGGCGGGCTCCGGCGTGCCGGGCACCTCGGCCCCGACCGCCAGGTTGCTCACGCCCTGCGGCATCGCTGACGGCTGGTCCACCGACGGCGTGCCGGCGGCCTGCGCGTTGCGCACCACCTGGTCGACCGCGAGGAAGCTGGTGTACTGCGTCAGCAGGCCGTACTGCAGGCCGAGCTCGGTGATCGCCTTGCGTTGGGCGTCGCCGCCTTCCTGGCCTTCCTGGTCGCTCAGCGACTGGATGCGATGCCTGGCCCACAGGTGCCGCAGCGCGCCGGTCTCGTGCGAGACCGCGCCCGCGAGCGGCAGCACCTGGCGGTAAGGGCCGCCGGCGCCCGTGCCGTCGATCACCACTTCGCCGCGCGCCTCGCCGCGCCATTTGCCGAACACGATCACCGGGCGTTCACCCAGGACGTCGGGCAGTTGCTGCGGCTGCACGTCATAGACGTCCAGCCCGGGGAAGCGCACCTTCACGCTGGTGAGCACCGGCGATTCGACCATCTTGCGAAAGCGGGCCGCTTCCTGCGCGGCCTCGGCCGGCCTGGTGATGATGAAGGGCTCGCCCATGCCGGCGCGGGCGATGCCCTCCATCAGGTGCCGGTTGACCGAGCTGCCGATGCCGAAGGAAAACACGTTGGCTTGCGACAGGTGCTGGCGGATGAGCGCGAAGACTTCGCGTTCCACCGTGACGTAGCCGTCGGTCACCACCACCACGGTGCGGGACACGTCGGCCGCCTTGGGCTGCGCATACACGCGGCGCAGCGCCGGCACGATCTCCGTGCTGCCACCGCCGCCTTGCGCGTCGATGGTGCGGATCGCCTGCTCGATGTTGGCGCGGGTGGCCGGCACGGACTTCGGCGCCAGGAAGCTGTTGCTGCCGGAAAAGAGCAGCACGTTGAAGGTGTCGCTCGGGCGCAGGCTGCCGATCAGCTCGCGCAGCAGCGCCTTCGAGGTGTCGAGCGGGAAGCCGTGCATCGAGCCGGAGATGTCGACCACGAAGATGTACTCGCGCGGGCTGATCGCGGCGGCGGCCACGTGCTTGGGCGGCTCCACCATCGCCAGGAAGAAGTTCTCGTCGGCGCCGCGGTACAGCATCACGCCCGACTCGACGCGGTCGCCCGCCAGCCGGAACTGCAGGATGAAGTCGCGGTTGTTGCTGGCGGACTTTCCCGCAGCCAGGGAGACGCTGGCCCGCTGGGCACCGTTGTCCGTGACCTCCACCGGGTGGCTGGTCGAGCGGACTTCCTTCAGGCCGATCGGGCTGGCGATGTCCACGTGCAGGTCGAACTTCGACGGCGTCGGCTCCCCGGCCGGCAGGATCGGCTGGTTCACCCACCTGGCTTGCGCCTGGCCCGATTGCGGGCTGTTGTAGCGCGGGCCGACCACCGTGGGAAAGACGAACTCGTAGTTGCCCGACTGCGCAACCAGCAGCTCGGTGTAGCGCAGCTCCACCTGCACGTCGTCGCCCGGCAGGATGTTGGCGACGTTCATCTGGAACACGTTGGGCAGGTGCTGCTCCAGCAAGGCGGCGGTCTTGCCTTCGCTCTTCGCCTGTTCGTAGTCGACGCGGGCCTGCTGCTTCTCGCGGATCTTCGCGGTGATCAGGCGCTCGCCCAGGCGCACGTTCATGCCGTGGACAGCCGCCCGGGTGGAGCCGGGGAACACGTAGCGCGCCTCGATGGGGCGCTGGCCTTCGTTCTTGTACTGCTGGGTGACGGTGACGTCGGCGATCACGCCGGAGATGCGCACTTCGACCTTGGTCGATTTCAATGGCAGCCGGTCCAGCGTGGGATCGTCGCTGCGGACGAAGAAGTAGGGGCTCTCGGTTTTCTGGCGCGGCTCGATGTCCTGTGCCCTTGCCGGGCTCATCACCAGCAGGCAGGCGGCCGCCGAACTGGCGAGCGCGACGAACAGCCAGCGCCAGGTTCCGGCGGCGGTGGCGGGGTGTTTCTTCATGTTGGTTCTCCCGGCGTGCGACAGTGCACGGGAGAGAGCTTCGCGAGCGGCCGCGAAGGGCGTTGGAAGCGCGTGAGGAGGGTTTGTGAAGCTTGCGTGAAGTCTGTCCTGCTCGCCGCGGCTGCGGCCGCTGGATAATCCGGTGGAATCAAGGGAACAGTGAGCTTGCCCGCATGACGATCACCATCTCCCTTGCCACCGAAGACAGGCAAGAGGCCGGGCGCCTGGACGGCTATGCCGCCGGCTTTTATCTCGCCATCATGAGGAAGCGCTTGTGACTGATGCTGTGGTTCGTCGTTCGGTGCCGGCGCAGGCGATCGGCCTGGTCGCATGGTTGCTGCTGGCCTTCGCCGCCGCGGCGCTGGGCGCGGCGGCTTCGGCCGATGCCGGCCCTTTCTACGAGCAGCTCGCCCGGCCGGCCTGGGCGCCGCCGGCTGCGGTTTTCGCGCCGGTCTGGGCGGTGCTGTACGTGATGATGGGCACTGCCGCCTGGCTGGTGTGGCGCGAGGAAGCAGGCCGCGACAGCACCGCGGCGCTGGTGCTGTTCATGCTTCAGCTCTGTGCCAATGCGGCCTGGTCCTGGCTGTTCTTCGCCTGGCGCCACGGGGACTACGCGTTCGGCGAGGTGCTGGTGTTGCTCGCCCTGGTCGCGCTCACCTCGCTGGCGTTCGCGCGCATCAGCCGCGTTGCGGGACTGCTGATGCTGCCGTACCTGCTCTGGGTCGCCTTCGCCTCGGCCCTGACGTGGGCGGTGTGGCAGGCCAATCCGAACATGTTCTAGCGGTCGCCCGCGCAGGCGCCGGGCTCAGGTGGCCAGCGGCAGCGACAGCAGCGCGACCGCGCCACGCTCGTCCCCGTTCTCCAGCTCGATGCGGCCGTGGTGCAGCGAGGCGATCTCGCGCACGAAGGACAGGCCCAGCCCGGTGCTTTTCTTGCGGTTGTGCGGCCGCGCCAGCGAGTAGAACTTCTCGAAGACCTTCTCCACCGCGTACCCGGGGATGCCGGGCCCCTGGTCCTGCACGCGGATCACGGCGCTGCGGCGCGTGCGTTCGAGCCGCACCTGCACGTCCGCATCCTCGGGCGAGAAGTCGATCGCGTTGTCCAGGAGGTTGCTCACCGCGCGGCGCAGCAGGAAGGCGTCGCCTTCCACCACCGCATCGTCGGGTGCATCGAGGCGCAGGCGCACACGGCGCGGTGCGCCGGCATCGGCGGCGGCGGCCACCGCCTCCTCCAGCAAGGGCTTCAGCGCGATAGCTTCGACGTGCTCGAGCGAGCGCCGGCTCTCCAGCGCGGTCAGCTCCATCATCCGGTCCACCATCTCCTGGATGCGCTGCGTCTCGCGCGTGATGTTGCCGAGGAACTTCTGCCGCTGCTCCGGCGGCATGCCGGGCTCCTGCAGCAGTTCGGCGGCGCCGCGGATGGCCGACAGCGGGCCCTTCACTTCGTGCGTCAGCGTCTGCACGTAATCGGCGACGTAGTTGCGCCCGGCGAGGGCGTCGCGCATCTCTTCGTACGCCGCGCCGATGACGCCCAGGGCCCGCCTTCCGAGCCGGGGCAGGCTGATGCGGCGCTGCGCCCGGACATAACGCACGTAGTCGGAGATCAGGCCGAAGGGCCGCACCAGCCAGACCGACACGATCACCGCCAGCAGCAGCACGGCGACCGCGGAGAACAGGCCGACGTACAAGGTCTTGCGCCGCGCCGCCTCGACGAACTGGCCGAAGCTTTCCACCGGCTTGCCGACCGAGACCGCGCCGACGATGTCGTTGCGCCAGTGCACCGGGGCGCTGACGTACATCACGGTGGTGCGTGGATCGTCTTCCACGTCGGGCGTGCTGCGGGCACCGTACTCGCCGCGCAGGGCCAGCAGCACATCGCGCCACTGCGAGTGATCGGCGCCGGTGGCGCGGCCGATCGAGTCGTACAGCACCCGGCCGGTGCGGTCGGTGACGCTCAGGCGCAGCTCCACCCGCTGCTTGGTCAGGCTGAAGATGCGGGCTTCGAACCGTCGCGCGTAGAGGTTCTGGAACAGCGGCTGCAGGCGTTGCACGTCGATGGCGCCGTCGCGCACGTCCTGCTCCACCAGCGCTGCGAGCAGCTGCGAAGTCTCGACCAGCGACTCCTCGGCCGACTCGCGGTAGCGCGGATCGAGGTCCGCCAGCACGCGGTACAGGAGGAAGGCGATGCCGATCGCGTAGATCAGCAGGATGCCGACGAAGATGCGGTTGCGCTTGCCCGTCACGTCAGGCGCTGGCCGGCAGGTCTTCGCTCAGCGCGTAGCCCGCGCCGCGCGAGGTGCGGATCGGCTCCAGCCGCGGCGCCACCGCCTTGAGCTTGGCGCGCAGGGTCTTGATGTGCGCGTCCACCGTGCGGTCGAAGCTGGCGCTGTCGTCGTCCCATACGCGCGACAGCAGTTCGTCGCGGCTGAAGACGCGCCCGGGCTTTTGCACCAGCAGGCGCAGGATGCCGTATTCGTAGCGCGAGAGGTCCAGCGCCTGGCCGTAGTAGCGGATGCGGCGGCGTTCTTCGTCCAGCAGGAAGGGCTGCACCGGCGCCGCAGCCACCACGATCGCTGCCGTTGCCGGCGCCGCCTGCCGGTTGCTGCGCCGCAGGATGCTGCGCACCCGCGCCACCAGCTCGCGCGGCGAGAACGGCTTGGCGATGTAGTCGTCGGCGCCCAGCTCCAGTCCGACGACGCGGTCGATCTCGTCGCTGCGCGCGGTGAGGAAGATCATCGGCACGTCGCGGCCGCCGGGCAGTTCCTGCAGGCGCTTGAACACCTCGAACCCGTTCAGGTCCGGCAGGCCGACGTCGAGGATCGCCAGCGCCGGTGTTTCCTTGCGGAACTCCTGCAGCGCCTGTTCGGCCGTGCTGCACCATACGGGCGCGAAGCCGTCCGTGGTGAGGACGTACTGGATGGTGTCCGCGATGCCGGACTCGTCTTCGACGACCAGGATGCGGGGCTTGCCGAGCATGGGGGCTATGGTAGCCGCGGGCATGACGCGGCGACACCACAGGTCGAATTGCCGATTCCCGCGGCGCAATGCCCGCGTTATAACTGACCATATCAAGGGAGAAGCGATGCGCGGATCACTACGCAAGTTGGCGGCCACGGTGGCCCTGGTCGTCGGGGTGGTGGCGCCCATGCTGGCGCACGCGGACCTGTTCCGGCAGACGCTGGTCGAAGGCTCGAGCGTGCTGAACGTCACGCGCGACAGCCAGTCGGGCCTTGACTGGCTCGACATGCGCCTGACCGTCAGTCAGACCTACGACGACGTGCGCACCGGCATCTACTACCGAATGGGGTTCCGCCATGCCACCAAGGCGCAAGTGCAGGCGCTGTTCGTCCATGCCGGAACGCCTGATGACGGGTTCGACACCGCCGTGACGTGGCCGATGCAGACGGTGGCGCTGATCGACCTGCTGGGGGAGACGCGCACTTCGTTCAACAGCCGCCACAGCCTGGGCTTCATCGGTACCGACTTCCTGGACAACGAGATCACGCCGGAAACGCATCGGCCGGGCCAGGTGTTCTCAGCGCAGCTGGGAAAAGTCGAATACATGGACCTGCGACCGACGCTGCCCTTGCTGGGCGAGGCGCACTTCACCGGCGGGCATCCCTTCAGCAACGAGGCGAGCCCGGACTGGGGAAGCTTCCTGGTGCGCGCCACCAATTACACGCCGTGCAGGACGGCAGGCCATTCGCACAACCCGAAGTGCCACGGACAGGGACACGGCCAGTACAAGTGACGGACTGGCTCGGGCGAGTGGCTCCCGTAGGGTGTACAGCTTGCTGCGCACCGTCCCATTTGCTGCCGGCCACTGTCTGACCGTTCGGATGGGGCAAGGCTCTTGCAAGGACTGCGTGCCGATATAGTGTCCGCCGGGTTCCGCGCCTGGTGGGCGAGGTCGATGGAAGGGTGGTCGCTTGCGTGATGGCCGGCTTCGAAGGCCACCGCGGCTGGATCAATTACCTGGCCGTCGCGCCCGAGATGCGGGGGCGCGGCCACGCAGCGGCGCTGGTGAAATGGGTCGAGGAGAAGCTGCTCGCGGCAGGTTGCCCCAAGGCGAGCCTGC
>JAQGMY010000031.1 GCA_028292105.1 Ramlibacter sp. | reverse complement strand
TCGTCGAGCGCACCGACGTACACGAAGACGTCCGCTGCCATCACCAGGTCCCAGCGCTCCTGGCTGTCGGCCAGGAACTCCAGCACGTCCGCCTGCTGCAGCTCGTCGTAGACGCCCAGCGCGCGGGCCTTCTCCAGCATGTTGGCCGAGAGGTCGATGCCCACCAGGCGATCGGCCAGCGGCCGCAACAGCCGGCCGCACAGGCCGGTGCCGCATCCCAGGTCCAGCGCATGGCCGAAACGACGTCCTTGCGCGGCGACGCGCTGCGTCAGCACGCCCGGCGCGTCGTAGCGCAAGGCGCGCACCAGGTGCTCGTCGAAGTCGCCCGCATAGCCGTCGAACAGGGCCTGGACGTAGTGGCGCGGCGCCCGCTCGGGCGCCTGGAGCTGCTCCAGGCCCGCCAGGTAGTACTCGTTCATTTCGCGGTCGCCGCCGCGCGCGATCGATTCGCGAAAGGAAGCCGCGGCTTCCTCAGGCCGGCGCAGCTCCTTGAGCACGCTGCCGCGCATCATCCACAGCGCCGGCGGCCGCGGGTCTTGCGCCAGCGCCTTGTCGAACACCGGCAGCGCCTCGGCAGGACGGCCCAGTTCGGCCAGCGCGGTGGCGCAATGCGCCAGCGCCTCCAGGTTGTCCGGCTCCTGCGCCAACGCCTCCTGCAGCAGTCCCAGCGCCGGCTCGGCCCGCCCGAGCTTCAGGCGCACCACGCCGAGGTTGGTCAGCACCGAGGGCCGACCGGGGGCCAGCGACAGCGCGCCGGCGAACTTCTGCTCGGCCAGCGGCAGCCGGCCGGCCTCGTAGTGCGCCAGGCCTTCCAGGAAAAGCGTCCTCGCCTGCTCCAGATTGCTGTCCATGCTCGGGGCCCCAAAGAGCCGCGATCATAGGGCCTGCGACAATCGGGGCATGCCTTTCCCGCCGCTCGAAAACGACACCTTCCTGCGGGCCTGCCTGCGACAGGCCACCCCCTACACACCACTGTGGTTGATGCGCCAGGCGGGGCGCTACCTGCCTGAATACAAGGCGACGCGCGCGCGCGCCGGCAGCTTCATGGGACTGGCCACCAACGTCGACTACGCGACCGAGGTCACGCTGCAGCCGCTGGAGCGCTTTCCGCTGGACGCCGCGATCCTGTTCTCCGACATCCTCACGGTGCCTGACGCCATGGGCCTGGGGCTGAGCTTCGTCGAAGGCGAGGGGCCGAAGCTGGCCCGCCCGCTGCGCGATGAAGCTTCGGTAGCCGCCCTGCGCGTGCCCGACCTGGCCCAGCTGCGCTACGTCTTCGACGCCGTCACCTCGATCCGCCGCGCATTGAACGGGCGTGTGCCGCTGATCGGGTTTGCGGGCAGCCCCTGGACGCTGGCCTGCTACATGGTCGAAGGCAGCGGCTCGTCGGACGACTGGCGCCGGGTCAAGAGCATGTTGTACAGCCGGCCGGACCTGATGCATCGCATCCTCGCGATCAACGCCGAGGCCGTCGCTGGCTACCTGAATGCCCAGATCGACGCCGGCGCGCAGGCGGTGATGGTGTTCGACAGCTGGGGCGGCGCCCTCGCCGACGGCGCTTTCCAACAGTTCAGCCTGGACTACACGAAGCAGGTGCTGGCCAGGCTCAAACGCGGGGCGGACGGCGCCACCGTTCCGCGGATCGTCTTCACCAAGGGCGGCGGCCTCTGGCTGGAGCAGATGGAGCAACTCGATTGCGACGTGCTCGGGGTGGACTGGACGGTGAACCTCGCCCGTGCGCGTTCCATCGTGGGCGCCAGCAAGGCATTGCAGGGGAACCTGGACCCGGCGGTGCTGTTCGCGCCGCCCGAGCGCGTGGCCGAAGAGGCGCGTGGCGTGCTGGACGCGTTTGGCGTGCCGCACGGCGGCACGGGCACCGGTCCCACCCACATCTTCAACCTGGGCCACGGCATCAGCCAGCACACGCCGCCCGAAAGCGTGGCCGCCCTGGCCGAGGCGGTGCATACGCATTCCGCCGCCATGCGCCAGGTTTCAACGAAGCCGTGAGAAGTCGTCATCAGGGAGTTCCCTAGCTGACGCGGACACCGCGAACGGGACGCCGCCGCTTGACTTATGCACAAAACCTGTGTTGCGGCGCAACGTGCGCGCCAACGGCCTGGCTCCTGTGCTTCAAAAATAGTAGCGCTCGTAAGTCCTTGATTTTGTTGGGATTGGGGAAAAGCGGATTTTTGGTCGGACTCAGCCAAGCCCTTGATTTCCCGGGCTTCCCGGGCCGGCGCAGCAGGTCTATCCCCAAAGTTATCCACAAAGAAATCCCCCTGTCGGCAAACCGAGTGGAATCAATGACTTACCCGGCTTTTCAAGACACCAGCTTAAGCAGCACGCCTAAGCTGGCCTACCGATGAGCACCTGGGTCCCCGTCGTCGTCCCGACGCCGGCGCACAGCAGCATAGGCGGCGCCCTGAGCTATCGCAGTGAGCTCCCACTCGCGGCCGGGAGCTTGGTGCGCGTTCCCCTGGGCAAGCGCGAGGTGTGCGGGGTGGTCTGGGATGCGGCACCGCAAGGGTCGCAAGACCCGCCGGCGGACCGGGTCAAGCCGGTCGGCGAACTGCTCGAAGGATTGCCGCCGTTGTCGTCGCATTGGCGACAGCTGGTTAGCTTCACCGCCGCCTACTACCAGCGTGGCCTGGGCGAAGTGGCGCTCGCCGCCCTGCCCCCGCAGCTGCGCGGCCTGGATGCGAAGCAGCTGACCCGGCGCCTGAAGCGCACCGTGCCCAGGACCGAAGGCGCCGTCGGCCCCGGCCGGCCCGAGCTCACGCCCGACCAGGCCCAGGCGCTCGCCGGCATCGCCACGGAGCCTGGCCCCTTCCTGCTGTTCGGGGCCACGGGCAGCGGCAAGACCGAGGTGTACCTGCGCGCGGTCGAGGCCCTGCTCCAGCGCGCGCCCGAAGCGCAGGCGCTGGTGCTGGTGCCGGAGATCAACCTCACGCCGCAGCTCCAGGAACGCTTCGTCCAGCGCTTCGGGCCGGACGCGGTGGTGCCGCTGCACAGCGGCATGACGAATCCGCAGCGCCTGCGCAGCTGGATCGCCGCGCACCTGGGCAACGCGCGCATCGTCCTCGGCACCCGCATGGCGGTGTTCGCCTCGGTTCCGAACCTGGGGCTGATCGTCGTCGACGAGGAGCATGACCCCAGCTACAAGCAGCAGGAGGGCGCCCGCTATTCGGCCCGCGACCTGGCGGTGTGGCGCGGCCGCCAGGAAGGCGTGAAGGTCCTCCTCGGTTCGGCGACGCCCTCGCTCGAAAGCTGGCAAGCCTGCGAGCGCGGCCGCTACCGTTGCCTGGAGATGCCGACGCGCGTCGGCGCGGGCGTGTTGCCCGCCGTGCGCATCGTCAACATGAACCACCAGCCGAAGGGCGCGCTTTTCTCGATCCCGTTGCTGGCGGCGATCACCGCGCGACTCGAGCGCGGCGAGCAGTCGCTGGTGTTCCTGAACCGCCGCGGCTACGCCCCGGTGCTGGCGTGCGGCTCCTGCGACTGGCGCAGCGAATGCAGCCAGTGCAGCGCCTACCGCGTGTTCCACAAGATCGACCGCACCCTTCGCTGCCACCACTGCGGCTTCACCGAACGCGTGCCCCACGCCTGCCCGAGCTGCGGCAACGTCGACATCGCGCCGCTGGGACGCGGCACCGAGCGGGTCGAGGAGCACCTGGCGGAACTGCTGGCGCAGACGCGGCGCCCCGACGGCCAGCCGGTGCGCATCGCGCGAATGGACGCCGACAGCACGCGCCTCAAAGGCGCCCTCGAGGAGCAGCTGGCGCGGGTCCATTCGGGCGAGGTCGACGTGCTGGTGGGCACGCAGATGATCACCAAGGGGCACGATTTCCGCCGCATCACGCTGGTGGCGGCGATCAATCCGGACACGGCCCTGTTCTCCAGCGACTTCCGGGCGCCGGAGCGGCTGTTCAGCCTCTTGATGCAGGCGGCGGGCCGCGCCGGCCGGGACGCGGTGCATGCCGACGCCAGCGAGATGTGGGTGCAGACCTGGAACCCGCAGCACCCGCTGTTCGCCGCGCTGAAGAAGCACGACTTCCCCGCATTCGCCCAGGAGCAACTGAAAGAGCGCGAGCAGGCAGCCATGCCGCCGTTCGCGTTCCAGGCGCTGCTGCGCGCCGAGGCGCGCACGCAGGAGGTGGCGCAAGCCTTCCTGCAGGCCGCGGCCGATGCCGCACCGGGCCTCGAGGGCAGCAGCCACGTCAGTCTCTATGCGCCGGTGCCCATGACGGTGCAGCGGGTGGCCAACGTGGAGCGGGCGCAACTGCTGCTCGAAAGCAACTCGCGGCCGGCCCTGCAAGCCTTGCTCGCCGCCTGGCAACCGGTGCTGCAGGGCCTCAGGACCAAGGGACTGATCCGCTGGGCCGTCGACGTCGACCCGCTCGCGATCTAGTCTTCGGCCTCGCCTTCGGCCTCACCCGCTTCCTTCTTGAACGCCAGCGCCGCCTGGTACAGCGTGTTGCGCGACGCTCCCGTGATGTCGGCGGCCAGTCGAACCGCCGTCTTCACCGGCAGCTCCGCCAGCAGCAACTGCAGCACCTTGAGGGGCTGGGTCTCGTCGCGTTGCTGCGCCACCGGGTGCAGTACCAGGGCGAATTCACCGCGCAGGCGTTGCGGCGAGCCTTGCAGCCAGGCCGGAAATCCTTCACAGGCCACCGTGGCAATCTCCTCGAACTGCTTGGTGAGTTCGCGCCCGATGGTGAGCAGCCGCCCGCCGAGCACCGCCAGCGCATCGGCCAGCACGCCGATGCGGTGCGGGGCCTCCAGCAGCACGATGGCGCGGGGCTCCCGGCCGAGTGCCTCGACGGCCTGCTGCCGTTCGGCCGCCTTGGCCGGGATGAAGCCGTAGAACACGAAGCCGCCCTCGTCGCCGCTGGCGCCGGCGGCGCTGAGGATGGTGGTGACGCTGCTCGCCCCGGGCAGCGGCAGCACGGGGATGCCGGCGCTGCGCGCCACTTGCGCCACCCGCGCGCCCGGGTCGCTGACGCCCGGCGTGCCGGCGTCGCTGGCGTAGGCGATGCGCTGGCCGAGCTGCAGCCGCCGCAGCACCTCCTGGGCGCCTTCGGCTTCGTTGTGCCGGTGCACGCTCAGCGTGGGCTTGTCGATACCGTACGCACGCAGCAGGGCCTGGGTGTGCCGGGTGTCTTCGCAGGCGACCGCATCCACCATTTGCAGGACATGCAGGGCACGCAGCGTAATGTCGGCGAGGTTGCCGATCGGCGTGGCGACGACATACAAGGCGGGCTGCGGATAATGCTGCGCAGCGGCCGCATCGCGCGCCGCGGCCAGCGCGGAAGCAAAGGAAGCGCTCAATCGGACTCCTGTGGAAAGGGCGGCACCATGACCACAAAGCAGCAAGGGGACGAAGCCGAAGACGCGGCCCTGGCGCACCTGCGGTCGCGCGGGCTGCGGCTGGTGACGCGCAATTATCGGACGCCCGGGCGCGGCGGCGGCGAGATCGACCTGATCCTGCGCGACACCGATGGAACGCTGGTGTTCGTCGAAGTGCGCAAGCGCGCGAGCGCCCGCTACGGCGGGGCGGCGGCCAGCATAGGGGTGTTGAAGCAGCGCCGCATCGTGTTCGCGGCGCGGCACTACCTGATGCGGCTGGGCGAGGAGCCTCCATGCCGATTCGACGTCGTCAGCATGGAAGGCGGCGCGATCCAGTGGATGCGCGCCGCCTTCGATGCCGGCTGAGGCTGCGGCACACGCAGCCCCAGCTGGGATGGCATCGCTTAGTTGCGGTCGGCGCGCGGAGCCGGGGCAGCGGTCTCCACCGGCGCGGGGGCGGGGGCGGCGGCGGCACCCATGGACTGCTGCTCCACCACCGGGGCTTGCGCCACGATCGGGGCCGGCTGTTCCACGCGGGCGACTTCACGCACCGTGCTGGTCTGGGCGGTCTGCACCTGGTCGATCACGGCGGGAACGCCGGTCTCGCCCATCGGGGTGAGGTGGGCGCTTTGCTGGCCAGCGCCGAGGGCGGGGTTGGAAACGAAGGGGTTCGGGGGAACGCCCTGGGCGACAGCGACGCCGAACACGGCGACGGCGGAAACACCGGCGACCAGACCAGCGATTTTCTTCAGAACAGCCATTACAACTTCTCCTAAGACTTGATTTGTTGAACTTGAAACCTGCAGGCACTTTCGTGAACCAGCGATGCCAAGAGTAGGTAGTGGCCGAACTCGGCGAGGTCAGTTCCGTGCCGGACCTCGTGTCGGGTCGCGTCCGCCAGCGCGTCGGCCTTTCCTTCCCGCAACCGTGCGATGGGACCTACACCTGGCGCTGCACTGCAACATCACCGGCCAGGACGTAACCAGCTGTTTACCCCTGGCTCATGTGCGCTGGATAGGAGGGCCGAAGCCGGGAGGTATGATTTGGGAACATGCTCGAGCAACGCATACAGCAGAACTTCATCGACAGCGCGGACCTGAAGTACCAGTCCGCGCAGACCCTGAGCAAGCCGATCGCGCAGGCCGTGCAGGCGGTGCTCGCGTGCGTCACCAGCGGGGGAAAGGTGCTGGCCTGCGGCAACGGCGGTTCGGCGGCCGACGCGCAGCACTTCTCCGCGGAGTTCGTGGGACGCTTCGAGCGTGAGCGCCCCGAACTCGGGGCCATTGCGCTCACCACCGACAGCTCGATCATCACGGCGATCGGCAACGACTACGACTTCAACCGGATCTTCTCCAAGCAGGTGCGGGCGCTGGGCCAGGCCGGCGACGTGCTCCTCGCCCTGTCCACCAGCGGCAACTCCGCCAACGTGCTGGCCGCCATCGAGGCGGCGCATGAGCGCGAGATGAGCGTGGTGGCGCTCACGGGGCGCGGCGGCGGCAAGATGGCGGGCGTGCTGCGCGAGACCGACGTGCATATCTGCGTGCCGCATGAACGCACCGCCCGGATCCAGGAGGTGCACATCCTCGCGCTCCATTGCATCTGCGACGGCGTCGATGCACAGCTTCTCGGCGACCAGGAAAACCCCGCATGACCCGCAAAGTGCTTTCTTCCCTGCCGCTCGCCAGCCTCGCTGCGGCGCTGCTGGCGACCTCGCTGGCCGGCTGCGCCCCGCTGATCCTGGGCGGGGCGGCCGTGGGCACGGCCCTGATGGCTTCGGACCGCCGCACTTCCGGCGCGCAGATCGACGACGAGGCGATCGAGCTGCGTTCGGCCGCGCGCCTGCGCGAAGCGCTGGGCGACCGGGTGCACCTGAACGTCACCAGCTACAACCGCCAGGTGCTGCTGACCGGCGAGACGCCGACCGAGGCCATGAAGCACCAGGCCGAGCAGATCGTCGCCCGTGTCGACAACGTGCGCGGCATCGTCAACGAGATCGCGGTGATGGCGCCCACCTCGCTGCAGCAGCGCTCGGGCGACGTCCTGATCACGGGCAAGGTGCGCGCCTCCTTCGTGGATGCATCGGACCTCACCGCGAACGCGTTCAAGGTGGTGACAGAGCGCGGCACGGTCTACCTGATGGGCCGGGTGACGGCGCGCGAAGCGGAACGCGGCACCTCGATCGCACGGCAGATCGGCGGCGTGCAGCGCGTGGTGCGGATGTTCGAGGTGGTGTCGCCGGAAGAGGCGCGGAACCCCGGGGCAGGACCTGGACCCGCGCCGGCAGCGCCTGCGGCGGCCGTCGCCCCGGCGCCGGCGCCTGTCGCCCCCGCGCCGCCCAGCGGCGCCGTGGCGACGCCGGTGCGGTAGAAAGCGGACTTCCAGACTTCCGCGTCCGGGAATCCGCTGCCCCCGTCTCAGCGCAAGCGGCGGATCAGGCTCGACGTGTCCCAGCGATGCCCGCCCTGGGCCTGCACGTCGGCATAGAACTGGTCGACCAGCGCGGTGACCGGCAGCCGCGCGCCGTTGCGCTTGGCTTCGTCCAGCACCAGCCCGAGGTCCTTGCGCATCCAGTCCACCGCGAAGCCGAATTCGAACTTGTCGGCGATCATCGTCTTGCCGCGGTTGTCCATCTGCCAGCTCTGGGCCGCGCCCTTGCCGATCACTTCCAGCACCTGCTCCATGTCCAGGCCGGCCTTCATGCCGAAGGCGATCGCCTCCGACAGGCCCTGCACCAGGCCGGCGATGGCGATCTGGTTGACCATCTTGGCCAGCTGGCCGGCGCCGCTGCCTCCCAGCAGGGTGAAGGCGCGCGAGAAGGCCATGGCGATCGGCCTGGCCGCTTCATGCGCCGCCGCGTCGCCACCGCACATGACGGTGAGCATGCCGTTCTGGGCGCCGGCCTGGCCGCCGGACACGGGCGCGTCGACGAACTTGATGCCGCGGCGCGCGCCTTCGGCGGAGAGCTCGCGGGCCACGTTGGCCGAAGCCGTGGTGTGGTCGACGAAGACGGCACCGTTCTTCATGCCGGCAAAGGCGCCGTGCTCACCCAGCACCACCGAGCGCAGGTCGTCGTCGTTGCCGACGCAGCAGAACACGAAGTCGCAGTCCGCCACCGCTTCGCGCGGGGTGGGCGCGGCGCCGCCGGTGAATTCCTTGCACCAGGCCAGCCGCTTTTCCGAACTGCGGTTGTAGACCGTCACGCGATGCCCGGCCAACGCCAGGTGGCCGGCCATGGGAAAACCCATGACGCCAAGGCCGAGGAAAGCGACCTTGCGGGACGCCGTGGGTTCGTAGGTTCTGGGATTGGTGCTGGCCATGGCGCGACTTTATCAGCCACGCCCCGGCCCGCAACGGATCACACGATCGCCAGGTGCTCGGTGCCGGCGCTCAGGTCCTGCGACTTGGCCCGCTGGCTGTTCAGCTTGATCTGCAGGCGCAGGTCGTTCACCGAGTCGGCGTTGCGCAGGGCGTCTTCGTAGGTGATGACGTTGCTCTCGTACATGTCGAACAGCGCCTGGTCGAAGGTCTGCATGCCCAGGTTGCGGCTCTTCTTCATGATCTCCTTGATCTCGGAGACCTCGCCCTTGAAGATCAGGTCGGAGATCAGCGGCGAGTTCAGCATGATCTCGACCGCGGCGCCGCGGCCCTTGCCGTCCTGCTTGGGCACCAGGCGTTGCGAGACGAAGGCCTTGAGGTTCAGCGACAGGTCCATCAGCAGCTGGGGCCGCCGCTCTTCCGGGAAGAAGTTGATCACGCGGTCGAGCGCCTGGTTGGCGCTGTTGGCGTGCAGGGTGGCCATGCAAAGGTGGCCCGTCTCGGCGAACGCGATCGCGTGTTCCATGGTCTCGCGGTCGCGGATCTCGCCCATCAGGATGACGTCCGGCGCCTGCCGCAGCGTGTTCTTCAGCGCCGATTCCCAGCTGTCGGTGTCCAGCCC
>JAQGMY010000011.1 GCA_028292105.1 Ramlibacter sp. | reverse complement strand
GCCGCGCGCTCGAACGCGGCGTCCAGCGCTTCCACGTAGCGCTTCTTCTCCCCCGCCTCCGCGAAGCTCCCCTCGAAGCTGTTGCGCGCCAGCCGGTACGCATGCTGCGCGTCCAGCCCGGTCGCCGCAAAGGTCTCGAGGAAATTGGCGTTGACGTAGCCGCCGAAGTAGGCCGGGTCGTCCGAGTTCACGGTGGCCGCCAGGCCGGCGTCCAGCAGCTCGCGCAGGTTGTGCTGCGCCAGCTCCGGGAACACGCAGAGCTTCAGGTTCGACAGCGGGCACACCGTCAGCGGGATGCGGTCCTGTGCCAGCCGCCTCATCAGCGCCGGGTCCTTGGCCGATTGCACGCCATGGTCGATCCGCTCCACCTTCAGCACGTCGAGCGCGGACCAAACGTACGCCGGGGGCCCCTCCTCGCCGGCATGCGCCACCAGGTGCAGCCCCTCCTTGCGGCACCTGGCGAACACGCGCGCGAACTTCTCCGGCGGATGGCCAAGCTCGCTCGAGTCCAGGCCGACACCGATGAACTTGCTGCGGTACGGCAGCGCCTGCTCCAGGGTCTCGAAGGCTTCCTCTTCGCTCAGGTGACGCAGGAAACACAGGATCAGCTGCGCATCGAGCCCCAGCTTCGCCTTGGCGTCCTGGCAGGCGCGATGCAGGCCGTCGATCACCGTCTCCATCGCCACCCCGCGCGCCGTATGCGTCTGCGGATCGAAGAAGATCTCGGCGCGGATCACGTGGTCGGCGGCCGCGCGCTGCAGGTAAGCCCAGGCCATGTCCTGGAAGTCCTGCGATTTCAGCAAGACGCTGGCGCCGGCGTAGTAGATGTCGAGAAAACTTTGCAGGTTCGTGAAGGCATAGGCGCGGCGCAGTTCCTCCACGCCCGCATAAGGCAGTGCGATGCCATTGCGCTGCGCCAGCGCGAAGATCAGCTCGGGCTCCAGCGAGCCTTCGATGTGGATGTGCAGTTCCGCCTTCGGCATGGCGGCCAGCAGGGCCGGCAGGCGGTCCGCGGCCACGGGTGCAACGGTGTTCATCAGCAGACTCCGAAGGTGATTCCCAGCCGCGAAAGATGGCGCCGGTACATGGATGAAGCGCGGTCCGCGACGGTGTGCAGTTCCGCCCGTGGGTCCAGCGGCAGCCGCTTGGGCCGCTGCGATTCGAGCACCGGCTTGTCCTGCCCGAAAATGGTGTCCTGGAAGGCGCGCAGCTGCTGTTCCGGCGAGTCGAAGTCGACCGAAGCCAGGCGGATCCAGACGATGCTGCGCTCCGGGTCGACCGGGCAGGCGAACAGGCCGATCGCTTCGCGCCAGCCGGCCACGGCGACGCTGCCCTGCTCCGGGATCTTGGTCAGGTGGACGGTGTAGGGACCGGTCACCTCGTAGGTGTACTCCACCTGCGCCGGCTTGGTCGAATGCACGCTGGCCTGCGGTTGCCACGCCTTGCATTGCGTGGCGACCAGGCCGGTCGGCGTTGCCTCGACGACGTAATCGTCGATGCTGCTCGCGCCGCGCGAGCCGAGCCAGCCTTCATGGATGAAAGCGAAGTGCGCCATGTCGAGGAAATTCTCGACGATGCGTGGCGCGCTCGCCTCGACCAGGTAAGGGCCGCAATTGAGCTTGCGCAGGTGGACGTCGTCCTCGGCGGGAAAGGCCGGCATGGCGACCTCCCCGGCCTGGAGTCGGACCCAGGCCAAGCCATGCGCCTCCTTCACTTCGTACGAGGCGACACGGTGCGTCGCCGGCGGCACGAAGCCGGGCAAGGCGGGGACGTGGGCGCAATGACCGGAGGCCTCGAATTGCCAGCCGTGGTACGGGCACTCGAGCCGGCCATCGGCGACGCGGCCCATCGAGAGTTTCGCGCCCCGATGCGGGCAGCGGTCCGGCCAGGCGTGCACCGTGCCGGTGCCATCGCGCCAGAGCACGAGATCTTCGCCGAGCAGGCGCGCCGCCAGGGGTTGCGATGTCACATCCGCCAGGGATGCCGCCGGATGCCAGTGTCGCCGTTCGATCATGGATTCTTCGCCAGCAAAAAAAGGGCCGCGTCGGCGGCCCCTTTCGCTCTCGTTGCGCTTTGCCTACTTCTTGTCGCCGCCGGGCACCTTGCCCTCGACGCCCTTGACGTAGAAGTTCACGCCACCGAGCTGGACGTCGCTGCCGACCCATTCCTTGCCTTCCTTGTCGGTGATCGGCTTGCCGTCCTGGCCCATGATCGGGCCTTTCCAGATCACCAGCGTGCCGTCCTTCAGGCCGGCCTTGACCTCGTCGAGCCTTTTCCTGGCCGCTTCGGGCACGTCGGCCGCGACGGAGACGAAGTCGATCGCGCCTTCCTTGACGCCCCACCAGGCCTGCCCCGTGGTCCACTTGTTGTTCAGCGCGTCGCCGATGGCCTTCTTGTAGTAAGGAGTCCAGTTGATCACCGCGGAGCCCAGGTGCGCCTTCGGGCCGTAGGAGCTCATGTCGCTGTCCCAGCCGAAGGCGCGCTTGCCCATTTTTTCAGCGGTCTGCAGCACGGCCGACGAGTCGGTGTTCTGCATCAGGACGTCGGCACCGCCGTTGATCAGCGCGGTGGCCGCTTCGGTTTCCTTCGGCGGGCTGAACCACTCGCCGACCCAGACCACCCGGGTCTTGATCTTGGGGTTGACCGACTGCGCGCCCAGCGTGAAGCTGTTGATGTTGCGCACCACTTCCGGGATGGGCACCGAGCCGACCACGCCCAGCGTGTTGGTCTTGGTCATGCTGCCCGCCACCACGCCGGCCATGTACGCGCCTTCGTAGGTGCGGCTGTCGTAGGTGCGCAGGTTGTCGGCGGTCTTGTAGCCGGTGGCGTGCTCGAACTTGACGTCCTTGTGGTCACCAGCGACCTTGAGCATCGGCTCCATGTAGCCGAAGGTGGTGCCGAACACCAGCTTGTTGCCCTGGCTCACCATGTCGCGGATCACGCGCTCGGCGTCGGCCGACTCGGGAACCTTCTCGACGAAGCTGGTGACGATCTTGTCGCCGAATTCCTTCTCGAGGGCCTTGCGGCCATTGTCGTGCGAGAAGGTCCAGCCGCCGTCGCCCACCGGGCCGACGTAGGCAAAGGCGATCTTCAGCGGCTCGGGCTTGGGTGCCGGAGCGGGCGCAGCGGCAACGGGTGCCGGCGCCGGGGCCGGGGCCGGCGGTTCGGTCTTGCTGCAGGCGGTGACGCCCGCGACGGCAGCCACGAGGGCGGCGGCCTGGAGCAGCGAGCGTTTCTTCAGTTCGATCATGGATTCCCTCTGTGAGGCGTTGCTGGAACACGTGTCTGCTGGACGGCTTGCCGCCAGCTTCTGGATCGCGCGGAATATCGTGCGGCGCGGTCCCGCTTGTGGAGAGGACCCGGCTTGCCGGTCTTCTCCACCCTGATGAAAACCACTTGAAGAAAGACGCTTGCGGCTTTTTTCAAGTGAATCCCCGATTATGAGCCGGGATAGAAGGGCTTTCCAAGCGAGGCCGGCATGTTGATCCGGATCCACGCCGGGTTGCGCGAGATCAGCGCCAGCACGAGGATGGTCGCCAGGTAAGGCAGCATGTTGAGGAACTCGCTAGCGACGTCGACGCCGCTGCCCTGCAGGTGGAATTGCAGCATGGTCACACCGCCGAACAGGTAGGCACCAAGCAACACCCGTGCCGGGCGCCAGGTGGCGAAGGTGGTCAGCGCCAGCGCGATCCAGCCGCGGCCGGCCGTCATGCCCTCCACCCACAGCGGCGTGAAGATGATCGCCAGGTAGGCGCCCGACAGCCCGCACAGCGCGCCGCCGGCCACCACCGCCAGCAG
>JAQGMY010000465.1 GCA_028292105.1 Ramlibacter sp. | reverse complement strand
TCTGCGCCGGCATCGAACGTTTTGGGCACGGCACCACCGTGGGCCTGAATGCTTTGCTCACTGGAGCTTCCGCGCGCACCGCCGTCCTGACCACCGCCGGCTTCGGTGACACCCTGGAGATCGGGCGCATGAAGCGCCAGACCGCCGGTCTGACCGAGATGGAAGTGTGCGACTGGTTGCTGCACGAGCGCTTCCGGCCATTGGTGCCCCGCAATCTGGTGCTTGAAGTGCCAGAGCGGATCGACGCTAACGGCCGCGTGGTCCAGCCCCTGGACCGCGAGGCGGCGCGTCAGGTTCTGCGCAGCTTGCGTGAGCGCACCGAGCCGATCGAAGCGGTGGCCATTTGCACGCTGTGGTCCTGCAGCAACCCTGAACACGAACTCGCGCTGCAAGAGTTGGTTCAACGCGAGTTGCCGGGTGTGTTCATCACGATGTCGCACGAGATTTCCCCGGTAGTTGGTGAATACGCGCGCATGTGCACCACTGTCGCGAACGCCGTGCTCGGTCCCATCGCGGGCCGATACCTTGGCAAATTGGAAGGAACCTTGCGGCAGGGCGGGATGAAGGTCCCCATCCTGATGATGACCAGCGCCGGGGGCGTGCTGCCGACTGCTGCGCTTGACGCGCGCCCGGCGGTGGCCATCTTCTCTGGCCCGGCCGGGGGCGTGATGGGCTCGATCGCGGTTGGACAGCAGCGCCAGGAACGCAACATCCTCACCCTGGATATCGGCGGCACCAGCTTTGACGTCGGCGTGATCGTCGACGGCAAACCGATGATGCGCTCTTCCATCGGCTTGGCTGGAGCAGACATCAGCGTGCCGTCGATCGACGTGGCATCGATCGGTGCCGGCGGCGGCAGCATTGCCTTTGTCGAATACGGCGAACTTCGCGTCGGGCCGCGCAGTGCTGGCTCCACGCCCGGCCCTGCATGCTATGGCCGCGGCGGAGTCGAGCCGACGTCGACCGATGCCGATCTGGTGCTCGGGGTGCTGGATCCGGAGTACTTCATCGGCGGCCGCATGAAGCTGGACATGGCCAAGGCACGAGGCGCCATCGAGGAACGTGTAGCCAAACCCCTGGGGATCGACGTCGTCTCGGCTGCCTGGGGCATCCGTGAAGTGCTGGACAACAAGATGGCCGACCTGCTGCGCCGCGTGACCATCGAGCGTGGACACGACCCGCGAGACTTCGTGATGTTTGCCAATGGCGGCGCGGGCCCTTCGCACGCGTGGGTCCTCGCACGAGAGCTTGGCCTCGATGGCTTCGTGGTTCCCGCTGCAGCCACCGTGCAGTCGGCCTTCGGTACAGCCAACAGCGACCTCGGCACCACGATCACCACCCCGGTATATGTCCGGGTGTCGGGTGGCGCCCTGCCCCGACCAGCGGAGTTCGATCGCCTGACCCAAACCGTCCACGCAGCCATCGCCGAGGGCCGTAAGGCGCTCGAGTCGGCAGCGGCCGCGTCCTTGCGCTTCGAGACGGCCGTCGCTGTGCGATACCGTGGCCAGACGCATCACCTCGATGTCCCTGTGGAGGTGACCAGCGCCGACAGCCGCTTCGATGAAGCGGCATTCCGCCAGGCCACTGACCGCTTCGAGCACGAGTACGGAATGCTGTTCGGCAAGGGGGCGGGCTCCGCCGCCGCCGGCTTCGAACTGCTGTCCATCCGCGTCACGTGCAAGGGAGCTTTGCCGGTACCGCAGGCGCGCAACGCGGGCAACACGCTGGAACGTGTTGGCGAGCGAGCCGTGGTCTTCGACGATCCCCTGGCCCCGGTCACGGCCACCATCTACCGCACGGTGCAACCGCCCGCGGGCAGCCGGGCGGAAGGTCCGTGCATCGTGGAGTATCCGGGCCAGAGCGTTGTTGTGCCGCCTGGCGCAGTGGCGACGGCGGATCTGCACGGCAACCTCGAGGTCAAATTCCAATGAAGAAGAGCACTCTCAACCCCATCACCTACGAAGTGATCCGCAACCGGCTCATCTCGATGACCGAGGACATGCGCGTGGCCCTGCAGAGCGCATCGGGATCGCCGACAGTGACCGAAGCTTCGGACTTCTTCACCGGCGTCTATCTGCCCGACGGCTCGTTCGCATCCATGGGATTCCAGGTGGTGTTCCAGGCTCCCGTGGTCGGCACGCTGATTCGCGAGATCACGCGGCGCCCGTACTTCGAGTTGCGCGATGGGGACATGTTCATTGGCAACGACCCCTACATTGGCGCGCTGCACCAGAACGACGTCCAGCTCACCGGGCCGATCTTCGTCGACGGGGAACTGATCGCCTGGGCTGGCGTCGAGGCCCACGAGACCGACGTCGGCGGCATGGACTTTGCCAGCTGGTCGCCCAAAGCCAAGAACGTCTACCAAGAAGGGATGCGCATTCCGTGCGTGAAGCTGGTGGACCAGGGTGAAGTGCGCGAAGACGTGCTCGAGATGATCCTCACCGCATCCCGTTTGCCCGCCCAGCTGGGCTTGGACATCCGCGCCTTCATTGCGACTGTCAACGTAGCGCGCGAGCGCATGACCGCTCTGGTGCGAAGGTACGGCGCCGCCACCGTCAAGGAAGTGATGCAGAGAATGATCGAAGGGTCAGAGACGCGGCTGCGTGCGCGGGTTGCCAGCCTGCCGGATGGGGTCTACCGCGCCAGCGATTTTCTCGAACACGATGGTCACGAGAACGTGCTGTACAAGATTGATCTGGCGCTGACCAAGCGGGGCGAGGCCTTGCACTTCGACTTCAGCAACTCCTCCTCCCAGGCGCCTGGCTTCATCAACTGCACGCGCTCGGGCCTGATCGGCGGCGTAGCTGGGGGCTTGTTTCCCACCATGGCCTACGACATCCCCTGGAATCAAGGCTTGCTGACACCGTGCGAGATCGTTGCGCCGGACGGCTTGGTCTGCACGGCAAAGTTCCCGGCACCGGTAGGCTCGGCCACAGTGGAAGCGATCTGGGTCGTTTCGAACGTCGTCAGCGCTGCCCTGAACAAGATGCTGGCCGCCTCGCCGGAGCTCTGCCACCGTGCGCAGGCGGTCAACAGCGGCACCATGGCGACCTTCAATCTTGGCGGGCGCAACCAGTTCGGAGAAGTCTTCGGGCTGCACCTGATGGATCCTCTTGCCGGTGGCTCTGGGGCATTCGCCAGCCGCGACGGCATTACTGCCGGCGGTCCAATCAACGCGCCGATGCCCTCCATCGCCGACGTTGAACGCAATGAGCAGGTGGCGCCCCTGTTCTATCTGCACCGCCGCATCGCGCCCGACACCGGCGGAGCGGGAAGCCGGCGCGGCGGCTGTTCGGCCGAAGTTGCGCTGACGCTCGGCGGCATCACGCAAGCAGACTCCCTCATCATGACCCATGGTGCAGAGGTGCCGAATTCAGCCGGGCTCGGCGGCGGCTGGCCAGGCTCCACCATCTCCCAACGCTTCGGTCGAGGGGCCGTGGCCGATGGCGTCGCGCAAGCGGACGGCGAGTGGCTTGAACTTGGGCCGAAGCCGGGACACCTGCCCATGACCAATCGCGATGTCTTTTCGGTCACATGGCAAGGGGGTGGCGGCTGGGGCGATCCCCTGGACCGCGATCTGACTGCGGTGGCAGAAGATGTGCAAGCAGGGGCCGTCTCGACCTCGGCCGCGGCTGCGATCTATGGTGTGGTCCTGGATGCAGTTGGCGGCATCGATCGGACCGCGAGTGAACGCCGTCGCGACGCCTTGCGCAAGGAACGTGTCGGCCGGTCGCGGCAACCCGAGCGTGGGATTGATGGCACCGAGATTTCCCGCCTGAGTGAAACGCTACGCCTGGTGCGCAGCGCTGACGGCGTGCATGTGGTGACACGCGCCGGCCATGTACTGTGCTCAGGGAGCACGCGCTGGCGTGAGGGCGCTTTGCGCAAGACCTTCGACGCGGCGCCGGCGGAACACCGCATTCGCCTGCATGACGGCCTGTCTATCACCGAATGGTATTGCCCTGCCTCGGGCACCCTGCTGGCCGTGGATGTGCACGAGCGCGGCTGCGTTCCTGAGGACGACGTATTGCTGGACCTGGCCAGCTTGGCCTGATCCCCAGCGGGCGTGCGCGAAGGCCGCGGCGCGCCCCGCAGCGGCAGGATGCACGATCGCGGGCCGCAAGGCCCTGCCTGCGGCGGCGCCGCGGGTCGCGTGCTCCCAGCTGCGGATTTGCGGTCGATCGCAGCTTCGGTGGCACCGTCCAGGCCGCACCTGTGCGTCGCTGCCACGCAAGGCTGCGCTATACGCCCAGGAGACGGTGCACCAGATCGGCTTCGCGGTTGAGGGCCTTTGAATCAC
>JAQGMY010000432.1 GCA_028292105.1 Ramlibacter sp. | reverse complement strand
CGCGCCGGCACTGGACCCCTGAGGTCGAAAGCACCACAATCGTTTGAAACGAATAGAAACAAGTAAGGGATGGCCCTCGACGGCTCACCCGCGAGGAGTTGACATGTTCCAGAAGGTGGGGCCATGACGGCCCGGGCTCTTGCTGCTCCACTGATTCCGCAAGCTTCGGCCGCGGCGTCGCCGGCCCGCCAGGCACGAACGTTCCTCAGCGTCCGGCTGACGTTCGCTTTCGGCGTCCTGGGGGCAGTGGGCCTGCTGATCATCGCTCTTGCCGCCTCCCGACTGCAGGGAGCGTCCGCCCTGCTGGGGGTCGTGCTCGGTGCCATGACCCTGTGCCTGACGGTGTGCATCGCCGTGTGGGTGCTGCGCGGCATCGTGCACCCGCTCGGCCCGGCGACGCGCGCCGTCACCCGCATGAGCACCGGCGACCTGTCGGCGCCCATCGATGTCCAGCAAAGCGGCGAACTGCGGCCCCTGCTGCAGGCCCTGCACGAGGTTCGCGAGCGCCTGTTCCAGGTGGTGGGCGAGGTGCGCACCGGCACCGGGAACGTGGCAATGAACGCGGCGCAGATCACCCGGGACAACGACGCCCTCGCCAAACGCACCGAAACCCAGGCGGACTCCCTGCAGGAAACCGCGGCCTCGATGGAAGAACTGACCGCCGCGGTGCGCCAGAACGCCGGCAATGCACAGCAGGCGCACACGCTCGTGCGCGCCGCCACCGAACGGGCCGAGCACGGCGGCGCGGTGATGCGCGACGTGGTCGGCACCATGGACTCCATCCGCGGCAGCTCCCAGAGCATCCGCGAGATCATCGGCGTGATCGATGGCATCGCCTTCCAGACCAACATCCTGGCGCTCAATGCCGCCGTGGAGGCAGCGCGCGCGGGCGAACAGGGCCGCGGCTTCGCGGTCGTGGCGGCGGAAGTGCGCAGCCTGGCGCAGCGCAGCGCGGACGCCGCCAAGGAGATCAAGACGCTGATAGGCGCATCGGTCGACAAGGTCAGCACCGGCAGCGCCCGCGTCGACGAGGCCAGCCGTGCCATGGCGGAGATCGTCGGCTCGGTGCGCCAGGTGGCGGAGCTGATCGGGCACATCGACCTGGCGAGCCAGGAGCAGAGCAGCGGCATCGACACCGTGAACACCGCCGTCGCACGGATCGACGGCACCACACAGGAGAACGCGGCCGTCGTGAAGGGCGCCGCGCGGACCGCCGCGGCGCTGCAGGACCGCGCGGTGGCCCTGCTGGAGTCGGTGGCGGTCTTCAGCCTCGGCGACCGCGAACACGGGACCGAGGAGGAGGCGGTGGAACTGGTGCGGCAAGGCTGCGAGTTCATGGGCCGGCACGGAACCAGGGCGCTGGTCGACGACGTCAACAAGCTCGACTTCGGCCGCTTTGTCCACCGTGACCTCTACCTGCTGGTGCTGGGGGTGCAGGACGCAGTCTTCGTCGCCCATGGCAACAACCCGGGGCGGCTGGGCCACGGCCCGCAGGTCAAGGACATAGACGGCAAGCACTTCCCGCGCGAGATGGCACGGGTGGCACGGGAAAAGGGCGAGGGCTGGGTCGAGTACAAGTGGGTGCACCCGGTCACCGGCGAGGTGTCGGTCAAGAACGCGTACGTGCTGCGGCAAGGCGAAATCGCGATCGCCTGCGCGGCTTACAAGGCCTGATCGGGCCCGCGACGGATCAGCGCAGCACGCGCTGCTTCCTACCGCGCGTGTAGCGAGCCGCTCACGACCCGCGGCAGCCGGCCCACCTACCGTCGGCTGCATGACCACTGTCGGCTTCCACGCGTCGCACGAACAATTCACCCCCGCCGAGTTGCTGCGCCTGGTGCGCCTGGCGGAGCAGGCGGGATTCCGCGCCGGCATGTGCTCGGACCATTTCAATCCCTGGACGCCGGGGCAGGGGCAGAGCGGCTTCGCCTGGGCCTGGCTCGGTGCGGCCCTGCAGGCCACCGGCTGGACGCACGGCGTGGTGACGGCGCCGGGGCAGCGCTATCACCCGGCGATCGTCGCGCAGGCCTTCGGCACGCTGTCGCAGATGTTCCCCGGTCGCTTCTGGTGCGCCCTGGGCACCGGGCAATACCTGAACGAGCACATCACCGGCGAGCGCTGGCCGACCAAGGGCGAACGGCGCGAACGCCTGAAGCTGGCGGTGGACGTGATGCGGGCGCTGTGGGCCGGCGAAGAGGTGTCCTTGCGCAGCCCCTGGTTCGTCGTGGAGGAGGCGCGCCTCTACACGCGCCCGGAGGCGCCGCCGCAGGTGTTCGGCGCCGCGCTCACCGAAGAGACGGCGCGGTGGGTCGGATCCTGGGCCGACGGGTTGATCACGGTGCAGACGGAGCCCGCGCGCTTGCGCCAGCTGGTGACCGCATTCCGCGAGGGCGGCGGCGACGGCAAGCCGCTGCGGCTGCAGGTGCACGTGGCCTACGCGCCGACCGGATCGGAGGCGCGCCACGCCGCGATGGAGCACTGGCGCACCAATGTCTACGCCAGCGACCTGATCACGTCGATCAAGACGCCGCAGCAGTTCGAGGTGCTCGCGAGCAAGGTGCGCCCCGAGGACCTGGATGCGTCGGTGCGCATCTCCAGCGACCTGCAGCAGCACGTGGCCTGGCTGCAGGAATACGTGGAGCTCGGCTTCGATCACCTGTACCTGCACGAGGCCGGGCTGCAGCAGGAGCGCTTTCTCGAAGCTTTCGGGCAGCACGTGCTGCCCGCGCTCAGCCCGCCAGCACGCGGGTGACAGTGCCCTTGGCCACGCCCGCGGTTCCCACCAGCAGGTGGAATTCGGTGCCGGGCTTGAGCCGGCCCAGGCCGACCTTGGGATGCAGGAGCTGGATCGCAAGCGACTGTGGCCCCGGCGCGGCCAGCGTTTGCGCGACCGGCTCGCTGGCACGCGCCGTGAACCCGTGGCGGGCGACGAGCAAGGTGCAGCCCCGCTCCAGCGGGTCCACCGCGGCCAGCACATCCGCGGATGCGCCTGCGGTGTCGAGTCGCACCTCCAGCTGCGGGATGAACTCGGCGCCGGCGGTGAACTCGGTCACGGGCGGGGCACTGCGCGGCATGATGCGCACGAAATAGGCGATCAGGTTGCCCACCGCGGGCAGCCACAGCACCAGCAGCAGGGTGCCGATGTCGCGCAGCGTCGACGGGTTGGGCGCGTAGTGCCGGATGACGCCGCCCGAGGCCGCGAGGCCAAGCAAGGCGACCATCACGAGGCGGCGGCGGAAAGAGGTGACGGTGTAGCCCATGCGGCATTGTGCGCGCCATCACTGTCGTTCCCGCCCTCTGCGTCATTCCCGCGAACGCGGGAACCCAGGGCCCTCTTCCGCTTCAGGTCCTCAGCTTGCGCCCGACGTGCCCCTCCACTGCATCCACCTTGCTGTGCATGCGCGACTCCGACCCGGCGCGGTAGTCCACCTTGAGGTTCAGCGAAATGCGCGGGCAATCGGCCTGCAGCGCCCGGAAGCATTCGCTCACGACCGCCATCACTTCGTCCCAGTCGCCCTCGAGGATCGTGCCCATCGCGGTGAGCTGGTAGGTGACGCCGCTGCGGTCGACGATGTCGAGGATGCGGGCCACGTGGCGGCTGAGGCTCTCGCCTTTGCCACCGGGCGCCATGGCGAATTCGAGCAGGACCATGGACTTGCCCCTCAGACGGCTGCGATCACCTGGATCTCCACCATCAAGCCGGGGTCGGCGAGGTGCGCGACTTCGACCATCGTGCTGGTCGGCAGGTTGTCCTTGAAGAACTCCTCGCGCGCGGCGACGATCTGCCTGAACTCGCGCATGTCGGTCGTGTAGACCGTGGTCCACACGACGTCGGAGAGCGTCGCTCCGGCGGCCGCCAGGCTCTTCTCGATGTTGCGGATGCACTGGCGGGTCTGCTCCAGCATGCTGCCGGCGCCGACCTGCTGGCCGTCGTTGTCCCGCGAGACCTGGCCGGAGACGAAGATCATGCTTTTCGGCTGGTCGACGCGCACGAAGTGGTTGTAGACCGTGGCGCGCACGTTCTTCATGCCGGGCGGGTTGCCGCGCGTGATGGGCATCGTCGTCTCCTTATTCCGAGGTGATGTTGGAAGCCTTGATGATCGCACTCCAGCGCCGCTGCTCGTCGAGCATCACGGCGGCGGCCTGCGCGGGCGTGTTGCCGATCGGCTCGTAGCCCATGGTGGCCAGCTTCTCGCGGGTGTCGGCTTG